>CALMNJ010000497.1 GCA_937868675.1 uncultured Bacteroidota bacterium
CAAACTCTTTAACCGGTTGCACCAGCACCAATGTGGCTTTTGTAACGGTAACGGTTAACCCACTGCCGGTGGTAAGCGCCAACACTTCAACAACTGCGCTTTGTGTCGGTAACCCGGTAACACTCAATGGTGGCGGCGCCAATACGTATACCTGGACTGCCAGTTCGGGTACTGCCACCAACAACGTGGCTTTCTCGCCTACCACAACGGCCACTTATTCGGTGGTGGGAACCAATACGCTTACTGGTTGCACCAGCACGAATGCAGCAGCAGTTACAGTGACGGTTTATACATTGCCGGTTGTTAGTGCCAATTCAACGGCAACAGTTATTTGCCGCACACAGTCCATCACCCTGACAAGTAGTGGAGCCAGCACCTATACCTGGAACGCTTCGATAGGCGGCTCTTACACCAACGGTGCTGCTTTTGCGCCAACGGCTACTGCCGTTTATTCTGTAACCGGAACCAGCAGCGTAGGTTGTTTAAGCTCTAATGTTTCTACCATAGCTATAACGGTGAACACCCTGCCTGTTGTTGCAGCGGCCTCCAGCACATCGGCGGTTTGTTTTGGCCAGTCGGTAACTTTAACCGGCAGTGGCGCAAATACGTATACCTGGGCTGCCTCTATCGGCACGGCCACCAACGGTATTGCGTTCTCCCCAACGGCTACGGCCAATTATACGGTAAGTGGTACCAACACCCTGACCGGTTGTACAAATACAAACGTATCGGCTGTTACGGTAACGGTGTATGCTTTGCCAAGTTTAACCATCAGCGGCAATGCCAGCATTTGTAATGGTGGTAATGCCACGCTGACGGCCAGCGGTGCCAATACTTACACCTGGAGCACGTCAACTGTTTCGAACGTGGTTGTTCTTAATCCGTCAACCACTACGCCATATACTGTGACAGCTACCGATATTAATGGCTGCGTAAACGCTTCTGTAAAAACGGTTTCGGTGGGAACACTGCCAATTGTGACGGTAACCACGGCAAGCGCGGTGATTTGTGCCAACGGCACCACGACCTTTAATGCCAGCGGGGCTTCAACTTACACCTTAACCTCCTCGTTAGGTACAGTGCCCATTGGCATTTCTTACACCCCAGCCGCAACAGCGAACTACTCGCTGGTGGGCACCAACAGTGCCGGTTGTACCAGCACCAACAATGCGGTGGTTGGAGTAACCGTGAATCCGCTGCCAACTATTTTAATTTCGGGAACCGGCACCATCTGCAACTCCTTCAGCTCTACACTTACTGCTTCGGGGGCCAGCACTTATACATGGAATACTTCGGCTGTTTCTTCTTCGATTGTGGCAAATCCATCCACCACCACCTCTTACACGGCAACGGGTACTAACTCCAACAACTGTGTAAACAGCAATTCGTTTGTTCTCACTGTCAATCCCCTGCCAACCGTAACTGCCAACAGTAACTCTACGGCCATTTGCTTTGGCCAATCGGTAACACTCAATGGCGGCGGGGCCAATACGTACACATGGAATGCTTCTGCGGGAACGGCAACCAACAACGTGGCCTTTGCGCCAACCGTAACGGCTACTTATTCGGTGGCAGGCACCAGTTCGGCGGCCTGCATAAGTACCAACGTGGCTTTTGTAACGGTAACCGTGAATGCGCTGCCTACGGTAAGTGCAGCGGCAAGCAGCACGGTGATTTGTAATACCCAAACGGTGGCTGTAAACGGCAGCGGGGCCAATACGTATACATGGACTGCTTCGGTGGGAAGTAATCCTGTTAACGGCATTGCCTTTACGCCTTCGGCTACAGCTAACTATTCGCTGGCAGGTACCAACACCCTGACGGGTTGTACCAGCACCAACAATCCGCTTGTGGCGGTTACTGTAAATACTTTACCGATTGTGAGCGCAAGCTCTTCTACCGCTGATATTTGTATTGGCAGCTCCGTTACCTTAAACGGCGGTGGTGCCAACACCTACACCTGGACGGCTTCGGTGGGAAGCGCCACCAACAACGTGCCGTTCTCGCCTACAACAACGGCTTCCTACTCGGTAATTGGTACCAACACCCTGACCGGATGTACCAGCACCAACAATGCGGTGACTTCTGTTACTGTTTATGCGCTTCCTACGGTTTCGGCCAGCGTGAGCAGCTCGGTGATTTGCTTCGGACAGCCGGTTACCCTGAGCGGCAGCGGGGCTAATACCTACACATGGACGTCTTCGGCTCCGGGTTCTTATACTGATAACGTGGCCTTTAATCCCAGTGTTACTGCCTCCTACTCCGTGGTGGCAACATCCTCCAATGGTTGTATCAGCTCCAACACCGCCGTTACTTCGGTTACCGTGAATGCGTTGCCAACTGTCAGTGCCGCGGCTTCGGCTTCGGCCATCTGCTTTGGGCAAACCGTGAGCCTGATCGGCTCGGGTGCCGGAACCTACACCTGGAGCAGCGCAAGCGGCACGCTGGCTAACCTCAATGCCTTTACGCCTTCGGCTACAGCCAGCTATTCGCTGGCAGGTACCAACACCCTGACGGGTTGTACCAGCACCAACAATCCGCTTGTGGCGGTTACTGTAAATACTTTACCGATTGTGAGCGCAAGCTCTTCTACCGCTGATATTTGTATTGGCAGCTCCGTTACCTTAAACGGCGGTGGTGCCAACACCTACACCTGGACGGCTTCGGTGGGAAGCGCCACCAACAACGTGCCGTTCTCGCCTACAACAACGGCTTCCTACTCGGTAATTGGTACCAACACCCTGACCGGATGTACCAGCACCAACAATGCGGTGACTTCTGTTACTGTTTATGCGCTTCCTACGGTTTCGGCCAGCGTGAGCAGCTCGGTGATTTGCTTCGGACAGCCGGTTACCCTGAGCGGCAGCGGGGCTAATACCTACACATGGACGTCTTCGGCTCCGGGTTCTTATACTGATAACGTGGCCTTTAATCCCAGTGTTACTGCCTCCTACTCCGTGGTGGCAACATCCTCCAATGGTTGTATCAGCTCCAACACCGCCGTTACTTCGGTTACCGTGAATGCGTTGCCGGTGCTTACCGTAACGGCGCTTAAACAGGTGCTTTGCCTGGGCGATTCTACCAAGTTTACGGCTTCAGGTGCCAGCACCTATACCTGGACCGGCGGTATTACCAATGCGGCTTTCTTTACCCCAACGGCCTCGGCTTCGTATTCGGTGGTTGCTACTGACCTGAACGGTTGCCAGAACGCTGCCGCTGCCGCACTTACCGTAAACGCACTGCCTTCTTTAAGCGTGGCCTCTTCGGCTTCGCTGCTCTGTAACGGTCAACAGGCTACCTTAACGGCCTCCGGGGCCAGCTCTTATTCCTGGAATGCGGTGGCCGGAACGGCTTCCCTGATTATTTCTCCTTCGGTTTCGGCCAACTACTCCCTGTTGGCATCCGATGACAATGGCTGCTTCAACACCCTGGTGTTCTCCCAATCCGTTAGCCCATGCAACGCCAGCCTTACTGCTTCCTACAGTGTAAGACATGCTTCCTGCAAGGACAAAAAGGATGGTCGCATTGATATCTCAACTTCCATCATATACCCCAACTACTCCATCGCTTACGAATGGTTCCCACAAAGCATCTGCCCCGGAAACAACTGCGAAACCGTGGATAGCATCGGTAAAGGTTACTACACCGTGAAAGTGATTTTCAGCTACACCACACAAACCAATTTTGCTAAAATTGATACCATCATCCTTGGCAATATGGTGGTGGATGAGCCCGCTTTCTCCTGCAAAATCAGACCCTTTACCGGGTTTACTCCTAACAACGACGGGGTCAACGACATCTGGACTATTGAGGATATTGAGCTATTCCCCAAAAATAAAGTATCCATCTTTAACCGATGGGGTGTGCCCGTTAGCGTTATCAACGGATACAACAACTACGACAATGCATGGCCTGATAAATCAACCATCGATAATCTCCCCGCCTCTACTTACTTCTACGTTATCGAACTCGGAGACGGATCTTCTCCTATTAAAGGTTGGTTTGAACTTATTAAAAATGAATAAGTGAGTGACTTAAATGTGGAATTTAATCCACAGCCTCTAAATTCTTAACAATCAATCGAATTTTTACCGTTAACATTATTGATGGACGCTATTTTTTTTTATTTAGACCAAATAAAAAAGGCCTTGATCGAACATTGAATAAAATTTATTTTTTTAAACACAACTCTGTTAGTATTCCACCCATAAACCTGACTCTGGGCGTTTTGTCATTTTGCCATAAATTATCCGTAACTGCCCGATCCATTACCTAAATTAAATAAAGATTGAATCTAAAGTGAAAATCAAAACCAATACTTCGTTAAAGAAATTATTAACTGTTTTACTATTAACAACCGCAATTCCAACAACAAGTTTGCAGGCACAGGTTACATGTTTTGGGAGTGCGGCAAGCTATAGCAGTGGAGGTAACGGCACTAACCGGATGCTCCAGGGTAACTTTAATGGTGATGCTTATGCCGATTTGGTTATCGCCAATTTCAGCAGCAACAACATCTCGCTTTTGCTTGGATCAGCAAGCGGTACGTTTGGCGCCGCAACCAATTTTGCTACAGGCTCGGGACCAATAGATGTCGTTTCGGCAGATTTTAATAATGACGGTAAATTAGACGTAGCGACCTCCAACATCAACGCTAATAATATTTCTGTTTTGTTTGGCAATGGGGCCGGTTCGTTCACCAGCGCTTTAACTTTCACAACCGGAACTGGCACATCTCCTGCGGGATTAGTGAGCACGGATATGAACGCGGATGGTGACCCGGATCTTGTGGCAACACTTTCTAACTCTTCATCCGTTATTGTTTTAGTTAATGTATCCGCCGGTGTATTCACGGTTCAGAGCACCTACACGTGTGACGCCAATCCACAAGGCATAATATCAGATGACTTTAACAACGATGGAAATCAGGATATTATTACAACAAATTTTAATTCGGGAAATATTTCAGTTTTATTTGGTTCTTCAAGCGGTACATTATCTTCTGCTACTAACTATAATGTTGGGACTCAACCACGCGATTTGGTGACAGATGATTTTAATGGAGACAGTTACTTAGATGTAATTACAGCGAATTTTGGCAGTAATAATTTGTCGGTTTTGTTTGGCTCCTCATCAGGCACATTTACCAGTACAGTGAATTATAGCACGGGCGGCGGCACAGGTCCCTTTGATTTAGTTATGGGTGACTTTAGTTCAGATGGTTATCTTGATATAGCCTCGGCTCTGAGCGGTTCAAATCAGGTTATGATAATGACCGGCTCTGGTACCGGCACTTTTACACCAGGAACAACTTATGCTGTGGGCTCTTTACCCAGAGGCATTTGCTCGGGTGATTTTAATACCGACGGGTATCTGGATTTAGCAACTGCCAATAATGGTGGCAACAATACTTCGGTGCTTTTGGGTTGCCCGATACCTGGCGCCGCTTTGAATTTTAACGGTAGTCAATATGTAAGCAGGGCTTCCTTTTCTTTAGGAACTAACTGGACTTCGGAACTATGGATAAAGCCCAGCGCAACCGGGGGCGGCTGGTACGTACCTATGAGTCAGGACTATTGGGATAACTCGGAGGGCTATGTTTTTAGGGTATATGGCGGAATGGTTGGTGTTGAAAGCCCAACCGGATTAATGATTGAAGCACCCGTTACCAATAATGTATGGACCCACGTTGCTTTAACTTATAACAACGGCATTTGCATATTTTATAAAGACGGTTTGATTATTGGCACACAATCGGTTAACATTGCAAATACCAGCCTCCCATTCCATCTTGGCTGCAGAAACCAAAATAATGGTTCAGGACTTGGGGATTATTATTATGGGGATATTGATGAGGTAAGAATCTGGAATACGACCCGGACTGCCTGCGAAATCCAAACCCAAATGAATGCTGAAATTACGAGTACTGCAGGCGGGCTGGTAGCCAACTACCATTTTAACCAGGGGCTTGCCGCAGGTACAAACACAAGTATAACTTCGCTCAACGATGCGTCTGGGAATTCAAATACAGGCAGCCTGAATGGTTTTGCGTTAAGCGGTTCTACCGACAACTGGGTTAGCCCCGGCAGCATAGCAAGTGGCTACACCACTGTTATTGTTCCCTCCGCTTCAATCAGTGTGAGCGGTAACGGCAACAGCATCAGCAATGGGGCCACCGCCACTTCAACCGTTAACTTTACAAGTTTTGGTACCGCAATAACCCGCACCTTTGTAATCAGTAAATCAGGCTCGGGTACTTTAAGCATCAGCAGCCCATTTTTTACAGGCAATGCGGCGGCAGATTTCAGTATTACAGTACCTCCCGCTTCCTTAATCGCAAGCGGATCCAGCAGTTTTGAAGTAACCTTTATACCAACTGCAAGCGGTTCGCGGACAGCCAATTTAATTGTGAGCAGCAACGATTGTTCTACACCCAACTTCAGTTTTGTGATTTCCAGCACAGCCTCTGCCGGATCGGCTCTGGATTGCGACGGCTTTGATGATTACATTATTGTGCCGGATGCAAACGCCCTTGACCCTACAAATTTAACTGTTGAAGCCTGGATAAAAATTAACACCAATCAGGGCTGGGCAGTTCCTGTGATGAAAGCGGCGCCTGGTAGCTGGAGTGGAGGCTGGGGAATTACTATAGATAACTCGGGAAATTATTTTGAGTTTTTTCATGCTGGATGGGGGATAAACAAAATTATGTCGAGCACCACCATAACACCTGGCACCTGGTATCACATTGCCGGAACATATGACGGAACCAACTTAAAATTATACCTGAATGGGGTGATGGAAGCCCAGGCCCCTGCTGCCACGCCTATTCCAAATTCATCAAATAACCTGCTTATTGGTGGCGATGGTTCGGGTTACCATATGGATGGGTTGATTGATGAACTAAGGATTTGGAATACCGCCAGGAGTCAGTGCGAGATTCAAACCTACATGAATTCAGAGATACCTTCTACTGCGTTAGGTCTGGTAGCTAATTATCATTTTAACGAAGGCACCCCATCTGGTTCAAATGCTACATACACTATTTTACCAGATGCTGCCGGCACTTATAGTGGAACTCTACTCAATTATGCATTGACCAATAGCCTATCAAACTGGGTCGCACCTGGTGGTGTAGTCAATGGGTACACCAACACCAGCCAGCCTACTGCCACTTTAAACGTCAAGGGGAATGGAAACACCATTACTTTCGGCAGCATCTCGACGAGCACAACTAACTTCACTAATTTTAACGGTGCCACTACACGCACGTTTGTTGCCCAAAATGTTGGTACAGGAACTCTGTATCTTAACAATGGTTATTTTACGGGTACCGGAGCGAGCGCCTTCAGTGTTGCGGCTGTAAGCGCTTTTTCGCTGGGGCCAAGCGCTACCAGTACAGTTACTATTGTATTCACACCAACCGCTTCGGGTACGTCAACCGCCGCATTCAATATTGAGACCAATGATTGTGCTCATCCTACTTTCAGTTTTGTTTTAAGCGCCAGTGTAACCACCGCATCCGCCCTGAATTTTGATGGTGTTGACGACAATGTTCTTATTCCGCATAACTCCACACTGAACGCCTTTCCGTTTACACTTGAAGCCTGGATTAAAACAAACACGACCAGTACAGTTAATGCTACCGGAATAGTCGGTAAATACATTACTTCATCGATGAATGGCTGGCTAACGTATTTGTATGGAGGCTACCTCTACGCCCATTATTTTGGCAACGGCAGCGACTATATTAATTATCCTGTATCGGCTTCAACTTTTGTTGCCGATAATAACTGGCATCATATAGCATTTGTTGTTGATGCAAACGGCGGGAGGTTGTATGTTGACGGCGTGTTAAATTCCGGTCTGGCCACATGGAACGGCACCCCGGGCGCCCCCAGTACTTCACAGGATGTTTACATTGGGGCTTACGATGACTATTTTCCGGGTTTGATAGACGAAGTAAGGATTTGGAACACGGCGCGAACGGAATGTGAAATCCAGAGCTATATGAATGCGGAAATAACGTCGACCGCATCCGGACTCATCGCCAACTATCATTTTAATGAAGGAGTACCTTCGGCCTCCAACACAACAATTACCACACTTGATGATGCAACCGGAAATAACGCAGGAACTCTTGGAAGTTTTGCTTTAACAGGAACAACTTCAAACTGGGTTAGCCCGGGCGCCGTAGCCGATGGGTATACTACCACCAGCGTACCGACTGTTACCCTTAGTGTGAGCGGCAATGGCAATACAATTTCCAATGCAAACGCAGTGACCTCGGCTACAAATTTCACAAGCTTCAACTCGGTAACCACACGCACTTTTGTAATAAACAAAACAGGATCTGGAACCCTGAACATTGGTCCTGTTTTTTTTGCCGGAACTGCGGCAGGCGATTTCAGCCTTAGCACCCCACCATCTTCGGTATTGAGCAGCGGAAGTACAAGTTTTGTGGTAACCTTCAGTGGCACCGCAGGCGGCACGCGTACCACAAATATTATTATTGGCAGCAACGATTGCTCGACGCCGAACTACAGCTTTGTATTATCCGCGACCACTTCAGCAGCCTCTGCATTGGATTTTGACGGGGCCGACGATTTTGTGGCTTTTTCTTCCGGCACGGTTGTACCAACAGGCAACAGCCCTTATACCATTGAAACATGGATAAAGCCTAATTCATTTGGCACGGAAGGTATTGTTGGATGGGGAAATTACGGAACCGCAAATCAGGTAAATGCGTTGCGCCTTGGCTCGACCGGATATGTTACCAATTACTGGTGGGGTAATGATTTAAGTGTGGCCGCTCCTACCCTTACGAATGGCATCTGGCATCATGTGGCGGCTACTTTCGATGGCACGATGCGCGCCATTTATGTTGATGGAATAATGGCAGGAAACGACTTCCCATCAGGACATAATGTACCCAACAGCAACAACCTGGCCATTGGACTTACCAATGCAACCGAGTATTTTGACGGGGCGATTGACGAGGTTAGAATTTGGAATGTAGCCCGGACACAGTGTGAGATACAAACATACATGAATGCCGAGATTACTTCAACGGCTTCCGGACTGGCGCTTAATTTCCACTTTAATCAGGGGGCAGCGGCCGGAACTAACACGGCTGTAACCTTATTAACAGACGCAGCAAATGGCGTAAATGGCACGATAACCAATTTTGCTCTTACAGGCACTTCCTCCAATTTTATTAGTCCTGGCGGCGTGGTGAACAATTTTACAACCGCCACCGCACCTTCGGCCACCCTTACTGTTAAGGGCAACGGTAACACCATACCTGCCGGGAGCACTGCCCCTGTGGCAAGCAACCACACGGATTTTGGCACCAACACAAGTCGCGTATTTACAGTTCAGAATATCGGAACCAATACACTTTACATAAATACCATAACCTTTAGCGGCACCAACGCCTCTGCTTTTACATTTACCAGCGGCTCAACCAATGGCTTTAGCGCCAGTGCTTCGGGCACGTTTGCAGTAATTTTTACACCGACTGCCAGCGGCAGCCAATCAGCCATTGTGAATTTGATCAGCAATGATTGCACTAACCCCACCTATAGTTTTGTAGTAACCGCAAGCACAACACCTGCATCAGCACTGCGGCTTGACGGCGTCAACGATGGTATTTCGGGAAGCGTATTCAGCACGAATGTTTACAGTGTAACTATGGAGGCCATGGTTAAACTTGCAGGCAGCACATCTACCAACCAGATCATTGTTTATAACGGCAACACGTCTTCAAGCGGATACGGCATTATACTGACTGCAAACGATGAAGTTGCCTTCTTACACGGCGGAATATTAATTTATAATACTGGTTATACGCTCACGCCCTCGGTCTGGAAAAAATTAAGCCTTACCCTTGACAACAACGTACAAAAATTATATGTGGATGGCATACTTACTTACAGCTCTTCCTATTCAACGCCATTCATTCCGGGTACAGGCTTTTGCATTGGCGTAAACAACCTTGGAACCGAATCGTTGAACGGCGACATTGACGAAGTACGTTTCTATGACCGGGCTCTAACCCAATGCGAAATACAAACGAATCTGTTCAATGAAATACCATCCAACGCCACCAATCTGCTGGCCAATTATCATTTCAATCAGGGTATCCCTTCGGGCTCCAACACGGCTGTAACAACTCTAACAGACGCTTCCGGCAACAATAATAATTTAACGCTCAATAATTTTGCCCTAACCGGAACCGTATCTAACTGGATCAGCCCAGGCGGTGTTTCGAATAATTACACGGTAACAAGCCAGCCAAGCTCCACGCTTGATGTTAAGGGCAACGGAAACAACATTGCGAGTGGCAGCGTTTCAACAAGCACCGCCAACTTCACGGATTTCGGCACCAACACCAGCCGCAACTTTGTATTAAGCAATTCAGGATCCGGCACTCTTAACATTAACGGTATCAGTTTCACCGGAGCTCAGTCAACCCAGTTCAGTGTTACCGCAAGCCCCGCCAGCACGCTGGCATCGCTCGCCGCCACCACACTTTCTGTGCTTTATACACCCACAGCTTCGGGTAGTGCCAGTGCCATTATCAACATCAGCAGCAACGATTGTACAAATCCCACCTACAGCTTTGTAATTACGGCCAGCACTTCTGCCGCCTCGGCATTAAACCTTGATGGTACTACCGATTATGCCGAAGCTTCTAATACCAGTTCGCTGATGTTAACTAACAATGTGAGTATCGAATCCTGGGTAAAACTTAATTCCATTTCGGGTGTACAATACATTGTATCGAAAGGACCAAGCGATTTAACCAATGGTCAATATGGTTTGGTAATTATTAACGGCGTGCCTCAGTTCCACTTCTATAACGGCGGTTCGCATCAGGGAGTTAACTACAATTATACCCTTACACCGGGGGTTTGGACACATCTAGCGGCAACCTGGAATGGCACAACCATGAACGTGTATGTTAACGGAATGTATAATGCCTCCGGAACTTTTATTGGAACGCTGTCCGCCAATACCGGTTCGCTACAAATAGGCAGGCTCTCTTCTGGTGGATATTACCTGAGTGGAAGCCTTGATGAAATACGGATTTGGAATATCCAAAGAACCCAATGCGATATACAAACCTACATGAGTGCGGAAATAACAAGTACCGCTTCAGGCTTGGTAGCTAATTATCACTTTAATCAGGGCGTACCATCCGGAACTAACACTGCTGTAACAACACTTACGGATGCCGCAGCCGCCAACACCGCCACGCTTTATACCTTTAATTTAACCGGAAGTACCTCCAATTGGGTAAGCCCCGGTGGTGTGGTGAATGATTATACCGTTACAGGTTCGCCCACTGCCACCATTGCCGTAAGTGGAAATGGAAACAATGTGCCGATTGGAGTGGCAACTTCTACTACTAACAATACAGATTTTGGAGCCAATTCTACGCGAACTTTCTCCATTACCAATTCAGGAAGCGGAACGTTGAACATTGGCGCAATAACTTTGTCAGGCGCTAATGCTGCGCAATTCAGCATAACTACGGCACCGTCTACTGTCATCACAACGGGTACAACCGGATTTGTTATTTTATTCACCCCTACTACAACCGGAACTTACAGTGCACTTGTGAACATAAACAGCAATGATTGCACAAATCCAACATACAGTTTTGTAATCGGTGCAACAATAACGGTTCCTTCCACCGTTTGTGTTTCCAGTGCGATTAATTTTACAAGTGGGGCAAACCCGGAATCTATTACTTCCGGTGACTTTAATGGAGACGGAAAGAGTGATTTAGCCATTCTGAACGACGGGCCAAATAATATTGCGATATATTTTGGTAATGGAGCAGGCAGTTTCTCAACACCGGTTAACTATTCTGCGGGCAGCAATGTGCGAGCAATTACCAATGCCGACTTTAACAGCGATGGTAAACCGGATCTTGCCGTAACCAATTTATCCGGTAATAATGTTTCCATTTTATTTGGTTCATCAAGTGGCACCTTTGCCTCTGCGGTTAATTATGCGGTTGCCTCTTCGCCCTTTGGAATTATTGCTGCCGACTTTAATGGTGATGGTAAAAATGACATTGCTGTTTGTAACGGCTCTTCCAATAATGTTTCCATATTGTTGGGTTCGACCAGCGGCACCTTTGCCAATGCAGTAAATTACGCTGTTGGCTCATATCCAAATTATCTCACATCGGCCGATTTTAATAACGATGGTAAATTGGAT
>CALMNJ010000498.1 GCA_937868675.1 uncultured Bacteroidota bacterium
CGCCGGGGTTGGCCACCTTGTTCAGGATGCTCCAGGCCGCCAGCATGCCCATCACCGTGGTCTTGCCGGTACCCGTGGCCATCTTGCAGGCCAGCCGCTTGAAAGCACGCAGGCCTTCTGCCCGGGCTGCCTCCGATGGCTCGTCCAGCGGCACGTTGATGCCCTGATTGTAAGAGTACATGCTGGTGAAGTTGAATTTACCTTCTTTTACATTTAAATTCACCATGCCGCCGTAGCGGTCGCCGGTGCCAACGTAAGCCATGGCCATTCCGTTGTAACCAGGCTTCAGGTTCTTTTTCAGAATAATATTCAAAATACCGCCGGTAGCACTCGCATCATATTTTACCGATGGGTTTGTAATAACCTCCACGCGTTCTATCTGGTCGGCAGGTATTTGCTGAAGTGTAAGGTTGGAGGGCCTGCCATCAATAAAAATTGTTGGGCTCTGATTGCGAAGCTGCGCATTTCCATCTGCATCCACTGTAACGCCGGGTACATTTTTCATCACATCCACTGCGGTACCGCCTTTCACCGAGTTGTCTTTGTCAACATTATAAATCCGCTTGTCAATGGACATTACCACCGTGTTTTTTTCGGCGGTTACTTCAATTTCTTTCAGAATTTTTTCATCCAGATCAAGCGCAATGTCGCCAAGGTCCTGCTCCAGCTTGTTTGGCATCTGAATGTAAAATTTGGTCTCATATTTTTTGTATCCTATTTGTGTGATCCTTAACCGGAAGCCTCCCATGGCGGGAAGGTTTTCTATGTTAAACTCACCTTTATCGTTGGCCAGTGCCCCGCCCATGATGCTGTCCCTGTTGTACCAAAGCACCACGGTGGATGCAAACTCCACGGGTTTTCGGGTTTTGGCATCAATAATTTTACCGTATATCCTGCCATGAATGTCTTTCAAGGCTTTCATCATGTCTTTATTGCCGCCAGCCGGCACTTGCGCCAGAGCCGGCAATACAAGCAGGCAGCTGAGTAATAGTACAATGCGTTTCATTTGAGCGCTACAAAAATAGACGAAATAGGCAAGCTGTGGCAACTTAAGTTATTAAAGGCGGGCAAGGCTGATAGCTGGCTCTTTAAAAGGAACGCTGTTAAAACAATTTGCCCAATTAGCTTATATTTGCACATGCTAAGCGGCAAGCTCATTATTTTTTCAGCGCCTTCGGGCTCAGGCAAAACCACGCTTGTAAGACATATTCTAAAAACCCTGCCACAATTTATTGAATTTTCGGTTTCTGCTACAAGCCGCCCCAAACGTGGCATTGAAGAAAACGGAAAGGACTATTACTACCTGACCGTGGAGGAGTTTAAGACGAGAGTAGCCAATAGCGAATTTCTGGAGTGGGAAGAGGTATATGCCGGCACCCATTATGGCACTTTGAAGGCAGAGGTAGAACGTATTTGGGCTAAGGGCAAGGCAGTAATTTTTGATATTGATGTGGAAGGGGGATTAAACCTTAAAAATCAGTTCCGCGAAAACGCCCTGGCCGTATTTGTGATGCCGCCCAGTATCAAGATTCTGGAGGAAAGACTCCGTCAGCGAAGTACGGACAGCCCTGAAAGCATTGGCCGCCGCATTGCCAAAGCCGAAAAGGAACTTAAAACAGCCGAATTGTTCGATACCTTTATATTGAACGAGAATCTGCAAGAGGCCTGTACAAAGGCTGAAAATGTGGTAAAGGAGTTTTTGAATATCTGAGCAGATGATGGGTTTAATTCCGTTTTTTTGTTAATTTAGTGCTTACAAACCACAAAACTAAAAAACAAAAGCCTATGAAAACACCCAATTTTTCGGCCATATTATTTGCTACGGTTTTTTTTGCCAAAGCTTTAACAGCACAAAACAATACAAATCCTGGTCTTGATAACCGCCAATGGCTATGGGGAAAAACCGCCGATTGCCCGGGATCACAGGCAACATGTCTGGCAAGTGACAAAAACGGAAACGTATTTACGGCCGGATATTTTCACTGTACGGAGACCTATTTTGGTAGTTATCCTTTAAGCGATTGCATGTACAACGATGACGATGTGTTTTTTGTGAAATATAACTCTTCAGGTAAATCTCAGTCGGCTACATGGATGCATGGCTGGGGAAGCGACCGTGCGAGCGCCATGGCCATTGATGATAACGACAATGTTTTTCTTACAGGAAATTTCGATGGCCCCTGGCTTGCATATGAACAAACTCAAAGCAATAACAGCGGTAGCTCCAATTTTTTTGTTGTAAAATACTCAGCCACCGGTGGGGGTACTGTTTGGAGAAGGCAAGCCTCCGGCAATACAAATGTGAGATCACAAGCCATTGCGGCCGACAACAATGGTAATTTTTATCTGGCCGGCTATTTCTGGGGTGCAAGCCTTCAGGTGCCAACAACTACATTGGGAATGATGACCAGCATGAATACCCTTGTAAACAGCAACTCCCAGAGCGAAGACGCATTTTTGGCAAAATACACAGCTAATGGCGATCTGCTTTGGATTACATCGTTCGGTAAATCGGGCAATGAACGTATCAATGCCATTACCTGCGATGCCAGCGGAAATGTGCTGATTGGCGGCAGTTATGAAAGCGCTGTACTAAAGATCGGTAACGACAGCCTCATTAAAGGCAATACCGGCAGCGATCTGTTTAGTGCCTCCGGAACGCCTCAGTGGGTAAGAGGCTCGGGGAGCGCCACGGGCTCGCTTAAAGCCACGGCAATAGCCTGCGACAAGGTATCTGGCAATATTTTTATAGGCGGACAATTCACCGGCCAGCAAGTTAACTGGAGCACCTACAGTTTGAATAATAGAGACCTTAGTGGTCAAACAAGCGATATTTTTTATGCAAACTACAACGCAAACGGAAATCTGCAATGGTTAAAATCCAATGGCAGCGATGATGACGATTTTTGCAGCAGCATGGATTGCAAAGGCCATGTGTTTATGG
>CALMNJ010000499.1 GCA_937868675.1 uncultured Bacteroidota bacterium
ATGAAGTGGCGGGCGAAAAACATAATTATTTTGTAACTACCAACAACGCGAAGATAGACAGCGCCTACATGCAGGCTAATAACATTAGCGAAGGTGGTCCAGTGTCGGATGGCTTTGATTATAGTTTTTCGCTTACTAAAGCGCAGAGCGAGCAACTGGAAGACGACCCGGCAGTGCGTAATATTGAACTTAAAATTGAAGAAGCCGGGCGATACGACGAGGCTTGTTTTCCCGCCTGCCCTGCCTATAAATGGAACCGGGATCATTACGGCAAAATATATTTGCCCCGCAAAGGCAATAAGCTCCTGCTTGATACTGTAAACATAAACCTCTATTCGGTTATTGTAGAAAATTATGAGGATAATGAACTGGAGGTGCGTGGCGACAGCATTTTAATAAACGGGGAGTTGACACGGAGTTATGAGGTAAAACAAAATTATTATTTTGTGCTGGGGGATAATCGCGATAACGCAGTGGATTCGCGCGTGTGGGGATATCTTCCGGAGGCTTACATCAGAGGTAAAATTGTGGCAACCATAAAACACAAATAAAATGACGGCGTTGCTGCATTCGCATTACTGGCCAAACATCCATTATTTTATTTATGTCATAAATTCAAATCGCATCGTCATTGATCTGCACACGCATTATCAGAAGCAAAGTTATGCGAACCGTACGGAGATACTAAGCGCCAACGGTAAGCTGCGGCTTACATTGCCGGTGCACAAAGTAAAAGACCATTGCCCGGTAATTGATGTGGAAATAAGTTATACCCAGCGCTGGCAGGCGGTGCATTGGGGTGCCATAACCAGCGCCTATCGCAACTCGCCCTATTTTGAGTTTTTTGAAGAGGATATAAAGGCGTTTTATCAGAAACAATATAGGTTGCTGCACGAGTTTAACACGGATCAGCTGAAGCTTTTGCTCAAACTGATGAGGCATAAAAAGGATATCGGCTTTACCGAACAATTTCCTGAAGATACGACGGGAACCCATGATTTACGGGCCATGATACATCCAAAAAAACGGGCATCGGAGGACACTCATGCGTGCGATGCGCTTGATAAGCCCTATTATCAAACGTTTGGACATCGCTATGGGTTTGTGCCAAACCTGAGTGTTCTTGATTTGTTGTTTAATACCGGACTTGAGGCAGTTAATCACTTGAAATCGTAAAACGTCAAAGCGAAGGATGTGGGTGCTTAATCATATTCTTAATCTATGCAGGAATCAGAAAGTATGAGTGAAGAAACACTGAAATGCAGGGTACTGTTTGGTTTAAGTTTATCATTACTTGTTTTTATGTTTAATTCCTGCCATCAAGCCACCCACGTGCTTAAATGCTCTGATTCATTCAAACCCGATTTGGCATTTCAATTCGCCGATAAACAATTACTTATCAGTTCAGGTGACCTGCTGAAGCGGATGCCGGAAGGTGATGGCATAGTGGATAGGCATCTTCGTGGAAAAGTTATGAAATTGCTTGCTCAGAAAAAATATCCGAGGGATACTGTAAGAATACAAATAACGGATGGCGGCTACTTGTTTAATAACAACCTTGATACGCTTGACCGTTGGTTTTTTTCGCCCAGAGTGTATTCGGTTTTGTTGAGAAATGAGGCCGTGCTGATCAAACCTGGAAACAAAACGGCTGTTCTTAAAAAGGAGACGGTGTATGGGCATTGTTCCGGCAACAAAATCAGGCGCACGTCGAAGCGTTTTCAACTAAGAGACACTGATACCAAAACCATTATTGCCGATAGCACCGTTTGGATGCGAATGGTGTCTTGTTTTTAAATAAGATTAGGGGCCAGATTTTTTAGCTCGTCCTCCAGTTTACGTATGTGCTGCTGCAGATTGTTATGTTCTTGCCCGGAAGCGTAGGTACTGCGATGATTCTTTGCTTTATGAATGGCATCAGTTAACTGATTGATTTGCCGGGTATGCCCGCTAAAAAAGGTTTGGGAAAATTTTTTTTTAATTTAGGAAATGGACTGGCTGTTGGGATCCGCAAGGTTTTCTTTAT
>CALMNJ010000500.1 GCA_937868675.1 uncultured Bacteroidota bacterium
ATCTGATATTCAACGATCATTACTTCGTCAAGCTTAACCCCCTCCCCGCTATCAAGCATAATGGTAAGCTGTTCGGTTTTGCCAGCTTTAACTTTTACGTCTTTTATTTCTGTTGATCTGTAGCCTACATAAACGCCTTTTACATCATAGCTTCCGGGATCGAGATTGCTGAACAGCGCCTCACCATCCATGTTGGTGGTGGCCACACGGTATTGAATTTTGTCCTTATAAAGCACAATGTTTGCAAAGGGAATCACTTCCTTAGTATTTTTGTCCTGCAACAGGCATTTAATGTTGCCGGTTATTTCCTGTGCCCGGGCCACGCCAACTGTGAGCAAGGCCAGCATACTAAACAGAATTCGTGTTTTCATGACTTAATGATTTTAAGTGGTTTCTGTTATTAAGACTCTTTTCTTTTTGAATTCCATAAAAAGAAAGTAAGGAGTCCGTTTACAAGCACGTAAAGCCTGAACCGTGTTCCGGTACCAGAACAAAAGCCATAAAAAAACTCCGCTTTTGGCGGAGTCTTCTATTCAGAACGATGAAAACAGATTTTTAATAAACGTGCTGGCCTCCGTTTATGCTGTAGTTGGCACCTGTAATAAAGCTGGTTTCCTCACTGGCCAGAAAACTAACCAGATGAGCCACTTCATGCGTTCCTCCCAGCCTGCCCATTGGAACCTGCGCTACAATCTGCGCCAGTACTTTTTCCGGAACGGCCATTACCATATCGGTTCCAATATAACCGGGCGAGATGGTGTTAACGGTGATACCATATTTGGCCACTTCCATGGCCAGCGATTTTGTAAATCCGTGCATACCGGCCTTGGCTGCGCTGTAGTTGGTTTGCCCAAACTGTCCGCGCTGTCCGTTTACGGATGAGATATTGATGATGCGACCAAATTTGCGCTCAATCATTCCGTTAATAACATGGCGCGTGCAATTAAATACGCTGTTGAGGTTAGTATTGATAACGGCATTCCAGTCCTCTTTTTTCATGTTTACCAGCCTGCCATCACGGGTAATGCCTGCGTTATTTACCAGGGTATCAATGGGCCCTATTTCTGACTCAATTTTTTTGATCATTTCACCGGCGCTGTCAAAATCGCTTACATCGCCATGAAAAAGCTGAATGTCGTATCCTTCCGCCTTCATGGTTTGCATCCAGTTTTCGGCTTTTGACTGGGTAACGTAATTCCCCACTACGTGATAACCGTCTTTATATAGTTCTTTACACATGGCAGTTCCAAGACCGCCTGTGGCACCTGTTACCAGTACGATGCGTTTGTTTTGTTTGTCCATAGCGCTTTATTTTGAATTAAGTTAATATTTCTAATCAGTACCTTACTTTACCCGGGAACCAGAGTGCAAAATTGGCCTATTGACAAAAGCACCTTATGAAGCCTGAATGAATCAATTGCAAATTAATTGTGAAGCCAAGGTTTCGGGCACAAATTAAACAGCTAGTTCTTTATCTTATCAGGATTCATAACAGTGGCTTCGCCACTGGTGCATACCAAACCATCCGGGTTTTTAATCACGGTTTCAATTACCGCCCGGTTTTTGTCGGCAAGAACCTCTTTTACTGTAAACACGGCCTCGTAAGTAGTGTCCACATACATGGGTTTTAAAAAGTTAAGTGACTGTTTCAGGTAAATAGTTCCTTCGCCGGGAAACAAGGTTCCGAACACTTTACTAAAGAGCGATGCACTTAACATCCCATGCATGATAGGCCGTTTAAACATGGTTTTGGCAGCGTAGGCCTCGTCAAGATGTACCGGATTCTTATCGCCTGTTACCTGAGCAAACTGGGCCACTTCTTCCTGAGAGAACTGGAATTTGTGAACGTAATTTTCGTTTACCTGAATCATAAATAAATGGTTGATTGAACCGAAAGTAAACAATATTCATGAAATTCAAAAAACTTTAATCCTGCTGGCCGTGCCTGACGACAAAAGAAAACTTACTTTTGGGTGTTTTATCCCGCACATGAATTATCCTAAAATTATACTTGCCAGGGGAAAAGAACTGGCGTTGCAACGCAGGCACCCCTGGATATTTTCGGGCGCTATTTCAAAGAAAGAGGGTAACTTACAAGATGGCGATCTGGCTGAGGTTTTTGCGGCTAATGGCAATTATCTGGCAACGGGTTTTTATGCCGGGGGAAGCATTGCCGTAAGGATCATTTCATTTACCAAATGCGAAATCAACGAACATTTCTGGACACAGAAAATAAAGGCGGCATGGCATTACCGGAATCAGTTGGGAATTTTAAATAAGGACACAAATGTGTGCCGTCTTTTCTTTGGAGAGGGCGATGGCGTTCCGGGTCTTATACTGGATTATTACAACGGGCATGTGGTGTTACAGGCTCATGCCGGAGGCGTGCACCATTTCAGGAATGAAATAGCCTCTGCCTTAAAAACCGTGCTAGGCCACTCGCTAAAAAGTATCTTCGACAAAAGCGCTGAAACCCTTTCAAAACAAATGGCTGTAAGCGTACAAAACGGCTTTTTGTATGGAAGCCTCAACGAGAGTTTGATGGTGAACGAAAATGGGCATCGTTTTAAGATTGATTTTATAAAAGGCCAGAAAACCGGATTTTTTATTGACCAGCGCGACAACCGGAGTCTGCTTGCGCGCTACTGTTCGGGCAAAAACGTGCTCAATACTTTTTCTTACACAGGCGGTTTTTCCATTTACGCCGCCGCCGCAGGGGCTGGTCTTGTACACTCGGTGGATGTTAGCCAAAGCGCTATTGAGCTGTGTAAGGAGAATGCTGCGCTTAACGATTTGAAAAATCATGAGGCTTTTGTATCGGACACCTTTGACTTTTTGAAAGACAAAAAAAACATTTACGATGTGATAGTGCTTGATCCGCCTGCATTTGCCAAAAGCCGTGACAGCAAACACAATGCGGTGATAGCCTACAAGAGGCTAAACGCCATGGCCATTCAGCTCATTAAAAGTGGAGGTATTTTATTCACCTTTAGCTGCAGCGGGGTGATTGACAAATACCTTTTTTACAACACCATCACCGCGGCTGCGATTGAAGCCGGAAGAAATATAAAAGTTTTGCATTACCTGCATCAACCGCCCGACCATCCTGTTACGCCTTGGTTTCCCGAGGGCGAGTATTTAAAAGGAATGGTACTGTGGGTGGAATAATTTTTACTTCATGTATGGGAAATAACCAAACCGGTTTAACAGCAAATTATTTCTGTTACTCAACCGTGTGATACAACCCCGGTTTGGTTTCATTTTCCGTTCAGCACAAATGCTCCCCAGAAATACGGCTGCGGATATTTTTTCTTTACATCGAGTTGCGCCTTTTTAAAGGAGCCATACAAGTCGCCGCTTTTGGTCCAGGCGTCATAAAAACTAATCATCAGGTCACGGGTAGCCTCATCGCTCACGGGCCAAAGCGACATAATAATGGATTTAGCTCCGGCCAGCTTAAAGGCGCGTTGCAAACCATAAACCCCCTCCCCGTTTCTCACTTTTCCTAAACCAGTCTGGCAGGCGCTCAGCACCACAAGTTCCGTTTCATCCAGATTAAGGTTCATGGCCTCATAAGCGGTAAGCATCCCGTCTTCAAACTCATTCAGCGAACCAACATTGGCTGTATTAATAACATACGTTTTATTGGCTCCGCTAAAAAACACACCCGAACGCAGCATGGGATTCATGTAATATTCTTTTTCCATTTTGCTATACCCCATGAGGTCCTCTTCTTTTGGATCTTCCAGAAAAAAACCATGTGTTGCTATGTGCAGTACATCGGGGTTCTTCACTTGTTTTACTGCGTGTTCGTTGGCATTTATTTCGGTGAAAAGTGCGGCATGCATGCCGTTTTTTTCGAGTGCCGCTTTTATCACGTTTACCTCTTCCTTAGTTCCTGGAAGTTCGTTTAGCACAAATCCAAATGCCCCACGCGTGGCTACGGCACTGGCCATATCCTTTTGTCCGGAACTGAGCCGTGTGATATCAAAATCAAACTTGGGATTACCCACCAATACACAGTTTTCGGGTTTCAAAAGTTTGGCTTGTTTTACCTGTTTAAGATCGCGAAGGCTGGTAAGCAAATGAATGTTTTTTTCTTCGATAAGGTATTGCCCCGATTCCTGATTTACGAGGGTATTTAAATTTATCTGGTTATAAACACCATCGGGCGATATATATACCGTGTTGATTCCGGTAAGTTTATCGTTTACACCTTTCCAAAGCCTGCGGTACAGGTCGGGTTCATCCTTTTTGCGGTCAATACTATTGCGGTATAAATCCAGTACCTCTTCCTCCCATTTCAGATTCCTGTCAATTGAAACCGCATAAGGTTCGCCTGTTTGTTTTACAATAATGTAAGTGTAGTTGGTTCCCTTACCCTGCCCTTTGTCGTAA
Organism: uncultured Bacteroidota bacterium; assembly: GCA_937868675.1. Taxonomy (GTDB): domain Bacteria; phylum Bacteroidota; class Bacteroidia; order B-17B0; family Aurantibacillaceae; genus Aurantibacillus. Next base: position 4,399 of record CALMNJ010000500.1, read on the forward strand.
ATGAGGTAACTCTGAAAAATTTCAACTGCCGCCTCCCCGGGCGCAAGTTGTTTCTGAACAGCCTTCCAATCCCAGTTTCTGAATGTAGATACACTGCCTATCCCCGTTACTTTGTACGATATTTCTTTTTCCAGCTGGTCGGCTTCTGTTTTAAGTGCCGATGCTTCGGCCAGCGCAAACGGATATTCCTGTGTGTCAAAATTCATGAGCTTAACGATTGTTTCACGCTTCAGTTTCAACTGTTCGTATTTTTCATTCAGGGCCGGGTCGTTAAGCTCGTGCAGATGCTGCCTTATTTTAGAAATATTATTGAGCAGGAAGGCTTTGGTTTTAATGCGGAAATCGAGCAGTGCCTTAATTAGCTCCGGATATTTTTCGATGTTATTTAATATGGTGGTGTAAAAATTGCGGATGTTTTGCTCAAACTGATCCAGAAAAAACATCTTTTCCGTCTCGGTCATGTAGCTGAAATTTTGTTCAATCTGATCGTATTTAAGCTGTAGGTATTTATTAAAGTAATCCATGGCATCCTTTACCTGATCAAGGTCGGCAGCAATCTGGGCGTGTGTGATATACAACTGTTCCAGTATTTCACCATCCTTCAGATTGTATTTTTTTGCCATGTCCTCGGCCTGTTTAAGGTAAGGTGCGCCCAATTCGGGCTTGTTCACGCCCCTGAGTATCATCACCAGGTTGCACAGGGTATTGATGTTGTCGGGATTGTCATCAAACTTTTTGCCCTGATATACGCCGGCCGCTTTATTCAAATAATTGGCGCAATCCTCGTATTTTTCCTGTACCTGAAAAAGAGTTCCCATGTTGATGTAAATCTCTGCCCGTAAATCATTTTCGGGTCCATACACGGCTTCGTAATAAAAAAGTGCGTCTTTAAAATAGTTCTGAGCCTTTTCAAAGGAAGAATGCTGCATGAAAAGTATGGCCAGATTATTCGCAAATACGGCTCTTTTGAGCGTGTCAACAAATTCTTTGTTTCTGAGTCCTTCCTCAAGTTCAGCAGCCAGTTCAATTGCCTCTGAAGTGCGGCCAACCTTATTGTAAAAGTTCATCAGGTTACTTAGCGTGGTGAGATAACTTTCAATACGCCGGTAAGGAAGATTTTTTTTAATCTTGATCGCCTGCTCGTAAAACTGCTCGGTTTCAATGATGCGGTTCATTTCCGAATACACAAAGCCAATGTTGTTGAGCACTCCCGAATATTCGGTGGAGTTTTCGGTGTAGAGCTGCCGGTCCAGATTACGGCATTTGAAATTTAGTTTCAGGGCTTTTTCGTATTGACCGGTTTCGGCCAGCATGCTGGCGTATTCGGTAAGAAACACAGGATACTGTGGATTAAGTGTATCGTTTACCTTGTTAAATATTTTTTCGGATTGCTCATACACTTCCAGCGCTTTCGAAGGCAATTGCATGTCCTTGTAAAGCAGGGCCAGACTGCTAAGCATAAACGCATTGTCAACCGTGTTTTCAAGATTGTTTTTTTTAAGACCGGCCAGAGCTTCTTTAAATGTTTTCTCAGCTTTATCAAATTCGTACTGATACTGATAGCAAACGGCCAGCGAGCCAACCGTACTCACATAGTCTTCGGTTTTCATTTTTTGGGTTTTGCTTAGCTCCACCACACGTTCCAATTGTGGCAGGGCATCGCGGTGCATGTTCAAAAACACCAGGGCAATGCCGTAATTCTGCCGGATGTTAAGTTCTGCCTTTGGAAATTTCCCTGGTGTTTCCACCTGTTCCAGAAGTGGCCTGAAACGTTCCATGCCCTCACTTACTTTCTCGCTGAGTAAGTAATATGCCGCGTTTTCCGAACGTAAGGCCAATACTTCTTCCGGATCGGCTTTTTTATCTTTAGACGCCTGTTTTATTGCGGCCTCCGATAATTCGATGGCTTTTGCAAAATCACCATTCAAACACTCGTTTGCGGCCTGCTCCTGAAGTTTTTTATACGACTGGCTTTGGGCCTGGCCGTATAGTATTATTAAAAAAAACAAGGTGGTTATTTTTTTCATGGCGTTCTATTTCAAGGTTTAAAGTAACAACTTTAATACGCAAACAAAATACCCGGCAGTGGGTATAATACTTAAGAACATCCGCTTAAATGATCAGTTGCAGTCCGTCGAAGGCCAGTTCAATGTTGCCGGGTAATTCACGGTTTACTTCATCGTGAAGTCCAAGCTGATGCGAAATATGAGTAAAATAGGCCTTCCGGGGTTTTAGTTCCTTCACCATTTCAACTGCCTCCGAAAAAGTGAAATGCGAAATGTGAGGCTCGCGACGCAATGCATTAATGACAAGTACATCGGCCCCTGCGATCTTTTTCTTTTCTTCGTCAGGTATAAAATTGGCATCTGTGATATAAACAAACCCACCTATCCTGAAGCCTTTTATAGGCAGACGGTAATGCAAAATACTCAAGGGTTCCACAATGAGGTCACCTACGTTAAACACCTCTTCACCAATTTCGTAAAGATCCACCTCGGGAATACCAGGGTATTTTTCGTCGGAAAAAATGTATGCGAATTCGCGTTTAAGAGCGGCTTGTACCCTTGGTGTGGCAAATACAGGCATACGCATTTTATTAATGAAGTTAAATGCGCGCACCTCGTCGAGGCCGGCTATATGATCTTTATGCTCGTGGGTTAACACTAAGGCATCAAGGCGTTTCACCTGTTCGCGAAGCAGCTGTTGCCTGAAATCAGGCCCTGAATCAATTACAATGCGCGTTTTGGCACTTTCAACCATCACCGATGTGCGCAGGCGCCGGTCTTTGGCATTGGGGCTCTTGCACACGGTGCAGTCACAACCAATAAGGGGTACACCCTGCGAGGTGCCTGTTCCCAAAAATGTAACTTTTACCGGCATTTGATACCCCGGCAAGGTATGTATTATTTTTACAATTCGTTTATATTGAATTGAGCGGCTTACTTTTTATTTGCCGGAACCTGAGGGGCCTTGGTGAAATTTATATAGGTGTTGCAACGCTCACAGTACTTATCCCTGAACTCCTTATTATCGAACACCTGAAAGCTAATATTGCACGGACCAATGAACATGGAACACCAGTCATCCTTAGACATGCGCGAAACAAGCAGTTCAAGAAATTTGTAGTACCGTGTATCCGGAAATTCCTGAATGTTTTCGTAGTACATTTTTGCCAGTATTTTGAAACCCTCGGGGTTATGAATGTTATTTTCAAAATCCGGTAAAAGCAAATCCTCGGCCTGTTTTGCATAATGATGATACAGGTAATAGGAGGCGATGCGGTTACGCATATCCATGCTGAGTTTTTTCTTGGCAAAGTAATCAACAATACGTCCCATATTGTTTGGGTAATATTGTTGCGTTTCGGGCGTACAATCCTGCTCGGGCAAACGACATAGTTTAAAACTCCCGTTTAGAGCCAGTTTTTCGGCCAATCCGGCCTGTGTTGTATCCAGAACAGCCCTGTTGAGGAGCGCGTAATACGATTCCCAGTCGGCAGCTGTGGCATTGGCCGCCTTGCCGTTATTGCTTTTTTGAAGAATATTGAAAAGGTTATACAGCACAAAAAAATCGTGGCTGTTTTGATCGTAAACCGCCATAAGCTGATTGTAAAACTGACTTGTCCAAACCGGATCTTCGCGCTCCTCAGCGCTGGCCAGTGCTGCTATGTAACCAACGCGCAGGCGGTTATAATGCTTAAACGCCTTATTGCCAATGTGAGTAAACAGAGAAAACAACTGTGTGGGTTGTCTGTTCTCCTTAATCTTATAATATGTTACATTCATCAACAATTCCAGCGAATCCTGAATCTGCCGGTACACAGCTTTTCGTGCCAGTGAATCAGGGTCGTTGCCGTTTATCTGGGTAGTAAACGATTTGAGTCTGTCGCGCAGGTACTTTTCAAACCTGGCATCTGTAATATGTTCCCTGGCACGCATGAGTATTGAAGCCATGCGCTGTTGTTTTAAAAAAGGCTCTGTCTTTTTCTGCTCCAGGGTATCTTCCAAAAGTTTTTCAACCTCTGCCCTGCTTTTGTCCTTGAACTCACTTAGGATTTTATTTTTTGCCACCTGCCCCAGAAACATTTCCCAGTTTTCGCGGGCCCGGATGGTTACCGAAAGCTTATCCTTTTGATTAGCGGCAATGGCCTGTGCCATTTTTTGAGCTCGCTCCCTGGCAAGATTACTATTGAGTACACTATCGCCTTCAACCGAAGCAAAGGCGCTGATGTCAATACTATCCGCTATAAACACATCGCTGATCAGCGAATCCGTAACCGGTTTAAAATCGGCCATACTGTAATCGGCCTTGCCCTTTTCGAAAGGAATACTGAACCGCACCTTGCGCGGTACATCGGCAAGTTGAAGTTTTGGAGGCAAGCTATCGCGATAAAAATACAGATCAAAAAAACGATCAATGGTATCGCCACAAAAACCGGAGAGATGAACCACACGACACACTTTCTTTTTTTGAAGGAGTACCAGGTTAATTTCAGTGAAATCGGTCTCAGCAACCGGAGGAATCTTACCAAGATTAAGTTCATACTTCCTGATCTTTTTTTCAGCAATTCGTTTTTTTATAGCCTCTACGCTGCTCGCCCCTCCAAATCCTTTCAGGGCCTTTTTATAATACACCGGTGCCAGCACATGACCACTAAAAATGCAGTTATTGTTGCGTCGCGAAGCGGCAGTGTAATACTCAGGGTTACCGCAATCGTACGGGCTGTACTTAACTATTTCGGCTGTAAAGCCATCGCCCTCATCATTCAACAGTCGGAGTACCGACTCGGGGTAATGCGAAATAAGATACAAATTCCCGTTACGTCGCTCAAGACGCGAAATACAGTTTTTTACACTGTCGGATAAACAACGGGTGCAAATAGCTGGCTTTTTTGGTGATTTTAATTTATGCGCATGCTTGCCCTTGTGTGGATGCATGAGTGTGGAGTCGAAATGATCAACTTTTGGGTACGGGTCTTTATAATTGGAATACGAAAAAAAACTTTTGTTCTCGTTAAACACGTACCGGTAAAGAATATTGGCAAATTTCTGTACGGCATACACGCGTTTGCTGCCGGGGTCGGGCATAATGGCAACTCCGGTGGCGTTGTAATCTGGCGTAATCATGTTTTTGTAATGCCCGGGAGAATTTACCCAGGCAATAACCAGATCGTTGGCAACCTGATTATAGGTGTTGTTTACATGTACTTCGCCCTTTTTATTTTTAACGGGGGCTCCTGCAATTGTAAAGGCTACATTTTCACCCACATAATAATTACGGGCTCCGAAAAATTCAGCACGTTTTTGCGGCGTTTCTTTGTCCTTATATTCCGGTTCAGTATGGCTCAAATTGCCTTTTTCGCGAAGGTAACCCGCATGATGCCGTGCGGCTACATACAAAATTGAGTCATTATAAAGCGGTTTGAGTTTATGAGCTACCCGTACCGAATCAATTTTTTCCTTGATGAGGTGTTCCAGAAAACGAGCATTAAAACTGTAAATGGAGAGTTGGTCATCGGGCGATTGTGCCCTAATAGCGAAGCTTAATAGCGCAAAAACAAAAAACAGGGTTGTTTTGAAGCAGTGACCTTTTTTATGCCTACTCATAAATATTTGTTCGTATCCTCAGGTTTCAACTTTGCAAGATAACAAATTAAAGTCCACACTCTCAGCCACTTGATATAAACTACTTCGTTGATAATACCGCTTTACGCCAAAAGTTACGAAAGTGCCCAGAAATCTCAGGTTTGTTAATTACATAATGATGAATGCCATTTCTGCACTCAGAACTATCTCACAATTAGCGTTATAATTTATCAACCAAAAAAGTTAATTCTAAATTTTAGGATTTAACATATCGTGAGCTTAATTTTATTCCACAAAATTTAACGCATGCCCCGTCGAAAATTATTTACCAGGAACATGAACTGTGATAATACCACGCATGATCTGTACAATGATTACGCGGGTTACAGTGTTGCAAAGTTCAATAGTATCGAACTAAAAAAATCACCCGACACAATTGTTCAGGTGTGTATTTACCAATGGCGCGATGGCCTTGAAAAACTGCTAGACAAACAACACCTGGGGGCTTTTTTAAAAAAATATGTCGAACAAGGTACCGTTTTGCATTTCGACCCTATGAGCAGGGTATTCATAAAACTGGAATTTACCGAGGCTACCGACTTTGAATTTGAGCTGATGTGCGAACTGGACGTTCGCGAACACGAACCGGTATATCTATAAAGATTATCTTAATTAACCCTTTTACTTCTCGTCCGGTAAAATCCGGAATATTCAAATATAACCTTAGTTTCCTAAATTTGCGCCGTGAAACGGGCATTCCTGCAAAATGTCAGGGCCTTAAGGCTATTCG
>CALMNJ010000501.1 GCA_937868675.1 uncultured Bacteroidota bacterium
TAATGATGAGTTTGGGAATTAAACGCGAGCAAAGGTTTAAAAGCCTAAAAACACCGAAACACAGCACCATAAATGCCAGAATGTTGGGCAGGCGTAGCGCCAGTGTGGAAGATCCGAATAGTTTAAAGCAGCACCACTCGGTGGCGCAGGTGAGAAAATGGCCCATGGCATCCACATGTGCCATAAACGGAATAAAACTGCCGGGCTGTATGTAAAAATTAAAGGTGGCCACCTCATCGTGCGCAAAGGGCACCAGCGCACAGCGCAGGGTAAGCACCACCAGCACCGTGGTGCACAGCAGCCAGTAAAACTTATTGAATTGACGGGCGTTAAGCGCAGGCATGTGTGTTACTCAAGCAGATACGATTTGTGTTTATCAAATTTTTCGAGGGTGCGTATGCCCGAGGAGCTGATGTGCTCAAACTCCTTGTCGCAAAAAATATTAATGATTTTGATACCTGGCATCAATTCCTGTATGTAGCGGTATTGGTTTTGCTCGTACTGAAAGTCGGTTGAGTTGCGGAGGCCCCGCACCACCACCACCTCGTAACCAAAGCCCGAAATAAAATCGGTATGCAGGCCGATATACGATTCAATCTGCCGGTTGGTAATGGTTTTGGGTATGTCCCAGCTGCGCTCGTTTTTTTCGGGGTTTTTGCCAAAGGCCACAATCACCTTATCAAATATTTTTTCGGCTTTCTGCAACACATTATAATGACCGCGGTGAAAGGGATTAAAGCTGCCCGCAAACACGCCAATGCTGGGCCTGCGCTGCTTTACGTATTCTATCAGCGTATCCAGCCGCCCGTTCTGGTTGTAGTGGCTCAGCACTTCCACCCTGCCCTCGCGGTATTTGGTAAAATCGGTGTACTGATACTCTTTAAAAATCTGATGCTCGTATTCAACCAGCCGCGCAAAACCGGCATTAAAAATACCCAGATCGGCCTCCACCAGTTTTTTTGATTTGGCGTTGTGGGGCTTGTGCTGTTTGGTGTCCATTATCAGGGCGCACACTTCTTCAATAACCCCGGCGTTTAAATGCCCGCCGGCGGCTTTTTCAAAATAAGCCGCGCTTTGTTCCTCATTGTCGGCGCTGCGGGGATTGTAAACCGCATCATGATACACCGCCGCCAGAAACAGGGCCGCGTCCATTTCGGCCACCGGGCCCAGTATGGCAAACATTTCGCTCAAATGCCGGCGGGTGTGGTAAAAGCGGTGCGGCTCGTCGTATCGTTTCAGCACCTCGCTGCTTAAGCCCAGCTGCATCAACCTTTTTTCAATGGCCTCAAAAACCGTCATGTTATTTCTTTTTGGCTAAATAATAAAGCGTGCTGCAGTTTTCCTCCCTCAGCATGCTGGCAGCCACCTGCATGACACTCTCGCGGGTTACCGCTGCGTACTTATCCACTTCGGTATTTACCATGTGGGCATCGCCGAGCAGTTCCGAAATGGCCAGGTTGGTGGCTTTGGTAAGCACATCGGTTTCGCTGAAGGTAAGGGTACTTTCAATTTTGTTTTTGCATTTCTGCAGTTCGGTTTCGGGCAACGCTTCGGTTTTCAGCTTTTCAATCTCTGCAAAAATGCCCTGCTCGGCGGCTTCCATGCTTACACCATCAGGGATTTTGC
>CALMNJ010000502.1 GCA_937868675.1 uncultured Bacteroidota bacterium
ATCAGGATAGAAAATAATAAAGCTGGTGAAGCTGTAATTACGGTTCAGGGTTTTGGTCATATCATCCACATAATAATCATAACTGATGGTTTGCATGCGCGCATTCATAAAGATGTACAGATCGTCGCCTTTTGTATCGCTCAAAGGACCAAAATTCTCGAACGAGTTTACCTCCGAATACCTGAAAAACACCTGTTTCCTGTCGCCGATGGCCATGGCAAAATTACGCAGTGTGCTGTGGGTGCCATAAACGCTTGCGTTGTTTCCAATTTGCTTCAGCAACAGGTTTATTTTTGCGCTGGCACGAACAAACCCGCTCTCAAACTCAGCGTTGGGTGGCAAAATCACAAGCACACGCCTGAACGTGTTAAGCGGTTGCAGAATCTTTGAAATGATAACTGCCTGTTTTGATTTGCGCAGCAGATTGCCTGCAATGTTTCCGAAAATTACCGTATTGCCACTTTGCTGTGCTTTATATGAAATAAGGATGTCGGTAATATTATAGGCTTTGGCTGTTCTCACAATGCCATCCACAATGCTGAGGTCCACCTTTTTAAGAACCTCCACCCGTTTGTCGCCGCTCGAAATCTGTTCCACCACGCCTTCAATCACCTTTCGCACCACATTAATTTTTTCATCAGCCTCGGCACTGTCCTCTACAATCGAAAGCGGATAAATGGGTTCGGCCGAAGCAGGATCTTTTAGCAGAAGCGACAGGTCAATCAACCGCTGAATATTTTCGGGATTACTTACCGGAATAAGAATGCGCTCGTTTTTATCGCTCATGCGTTTGGTTACTTCCTTCTCTTCCACCGCAATTTTACGTGCGGCGCGCTCGGTAACAAACGAACTCACAAGGCATGAAATAAGAATAAGTATAATGGTACCATTTACCACATTTTGATTAAAGAGTCCGATATCAAACCCTACCTTGATAATAGCAAGGGTAGCGGCAGCATGCGAAACACTGAGGCCGAACATAATGTTACGTTCCGGAAGGCTGAATCGGTAAAGAAAGCCGGTAATATGAGCCGCCACGTATTTGGTAAAAATTCCAACCAGACATAGTATGCCGGCAAAAGTCAGGGCATCGGTGCCGGCAAATAGCAGCATGGGATCAACAAGCATGCCGGCGCTAATAAGGAAGAAGGGAATAAATAGCGTATTGCCAATAAAAATAATACGATTCATTAAAATGCCGGTGTGCGGAATAAGCCGGTTTAAACCCAAACCCGCCAGAAAGGCTCCGATAATGGGCTCCACACCGGCGCGCTCGCTCAGGTATCCCGAAATAAATACCATTGACAACACAAAGATGTAATGCGAACTGGCCTGCCCTTCCACGTTGCGGAAAAACCAGCGACTGAACCGCGGCAGCAAATACAAGGTGGTAAAAATCAGAAGCGAGATCGAAATAATAATCCGGATGGCAAAGGTACCGTCGGTATCGCCTGTTACCACATTGGTGATTACACCCAACAAAATCAGCACCGCGCTATCGGTAATAATGGTGCCGCCAAACGTGGCCTGCACAGCCCGGTTTTTGACAATACCAAGGTTGCTTACTATGGGGTAACTCAGCAGCGTATGTGTGCTAAACATACTGGCCAGCAGCACCGACGACCATTGTGAAAAGTGAAACACCTGCTTGCAAACGTAATATCCAATAACAATGGGTATTAAAAAAGTAAGGGCGCCAAATACGAGGCTTTTACCCCTGTTTTGCCTGAATTCCTGCATGTCAATTTCGAGTCCGGCCAGAAACATGATATAAAGCAACCCTGTTTTTGAAAGCAACTCAAAACTGGTGGTTGATTCAATAATGTGAAACGAGTGCGGGCCAATAAGGATTCCCGAAATAATAAGCCCGATTATACCCGGTATGCGAAAGCGTTTTGATAAGAGCGGTGAAAACAAAATGATGAGAAGAAGGACGGATAGAATCAGTACCGGATTTTTTAGCGGAAGATAGTTTCCAAGGAACTGCTGTACTTTAATTAAATAATGTTGCCAATCTCCCATAGTTTATTTAGAAACTTTTTTTGTTTTTAGCATATAACGGCTTCGTGTACGGCCAAAAATTCTTCGGTGACCTTTCTTTGCAACGTGAGTTTCTTTTTTGTGATTAACTGCTGTCCGGGGCATTTCGGCGTGACCTGATTCCTTAACCGGCCCGGCTGCATTTGGCTCTGCCGGATGTTTGCGTTTAGGGAAAAGTTTGTTCATTGACACATTTAATTTACCGGCGTCGTAGCGCACGCTTATACCAGCATTTACATCCATAACATTGAAGTGCTCGTACCCCTCGGGTTTACCAACACGCAACTTAAGCAGGGTGAGGCTCAGGTAGCTTCGATTGATTTTAAAATCGGCCACACATCCCATGCTAACACCAAACCAGCGAATGCCTACATTGGTATTTCTGGAATGCAAATACCCAAAATTGGTATTATCGTAAAGCCCTGTATAATAACCTGCCGAGCTATTATAACTTACGCCAATTACCGGACCAAAGAAAAACCTACCATCATTACTTCTGGCAATGGTTTGAACATTTAACTCGGCACATTGCGCACGTATGTGCGACCAGGTAGGGCTTATGTTAATGCTGCCGTAATGATTATATTCAAACGATAACCTGGTAAAGTTGCCGGGATCCATTATCATTACAAGATTAAGCCCTTTTGCCGTGTGATCGTTATTTACGCTGCGGGCCATATAAACGGGCGCAAAACTAACGCCGGCTCCAAAAGCAAAATGGGTGCCGCCGGCATCCGGTGTTTGATCAAAAAGCTGGGCCTCTAAAACCGAAGGTTTCATCACAACCATCAATAAAAACAAGGCGCCATGCTTCACAAAACAAATTTAACCAAAAAACACGCCCATGCTCATTTGTTGTGTAACACCCCGGCTTAATGGAAAGGCGCTTTAAAGTCAGAATTTAAATTTGCGAGGAACCCGGCTGCCGGAAACTGCCATCGGGTGTTTTGAGCAGTGGCTGCTGCACTATTTGGTATTTACGGTCTTAAGCGTGTAACGGCTGCGGGTGCCTTTAAAAATTTTACCAAGCTCTCTGGCACTTGCATAATAACGCAGCCCCAGGTTAACATACACATCCATAATATTGAATTTGTCAAATCCTTCAACTTTGCCCAGGCGCATGCGGTAGCTCGAAAATACACAGCCGTGTTTGAAGTTGAAGTCGGCCCCTACCCCCGCGTTAATCCCCCACCAGCGTGTTGTTATTTCCGAATTGCGCTTGTAGATAGTGTTCAGGTTAAGGTAATCATTCACTCCTGTGAAATAACCCTTAAATAAATTGAAACTGATACCCGTTATTGGGTAAAAGTAAAAGCTCTTGTCGCGCGATTTTGCAATGATATTGGCATTCATTTCAATGGTGTGGGCCGACACATTGTACCAGGTTGGCTTGATATTGATGGACTGATAATAATTATACTCAAGGGAGCCTCTGAAGTAGTTGCCTCTGTCAAAAGTCATGCCCACATTAAGTCCCAGGGCATCGTTGTTGCTGTTAATATTACGCGCCAGATACAAAGTGCTTCGCGCAACTCCCAAACCAAACCCAACATTGGTTTCGTGTGCATTTACCTTTACAGGCATTATCACTCTTAATTGCGCATGAAGCAATAAAGGCAGCATTAAAACGAACGTAACGTATGCGCGAAAGGACCTCACTACACAAATTTAACCAAAAATTGCGGCGAATCCCTGCCGTATAAAATTTGTTAAGCACCACTTATAAAGCCAAAAACAATGGTTACTTTTATCCTATCTTGAAACACGCATCAATACTTCTTTTCTGCCTGTTAGTTAGTGGCGGAGCCCTATTTTCGCAGAACAATCCGCAACCCAAAAAACAACCTGAAAAAAAGGAAGTTAAAAATCTGATCCAGTTCTCGGGCATTGTGCTCGATCAGGATAGCCTCACCCCCATTCCTTTTGTTGCCGTAATGATTAAGGGCACCAACTGGGGCACAAAAAGCGACTACAACGGTTTTTTTAATTTAGTGGTAAGCCCCGGCGATGAAATTGAGTTCCTTTCACTGGTGCACAAAACACGCAGCTATAAAATTGCCGATACCCTGAGGCAAAAGTATTACTATGCCATTCAGGTGCTCACTAAAGACACTGTTCAGCTGCAATTGGTGGAAGTGTTTCCCTGGCCAAGCAAAGAGGAATTTAAACGGGCGTTCTTAACCCTCGACCTGAGTGATACCGATGTGGAGCGCGCCGACCGCAACCTTACCCGCGATGACCTCAGCTACATGGAAAGAAATCAGCCCGCAAACGCTGCCCTCAACTACAAGTACGTGATGGAATCCATTTACACAAAGGTGTACACCACCGGTCAGCAGCCCAGCATCAACCTGCTTAATCCGGTGAAGTGGGCCCAGTTTATTGACTCCTGGAAAAAAGGTAAATACAGCTCAAAGTCTTCCAAAAAAAATTAGTACACCCTCTGCCTTTCCAAATCCCTTTTTGTTTTACATTTTTCCGATGATTACCGAGGTCATGGTAAACGAACCGGCCACGGGCGCATCGTTAAAAAACGACACATCGTCTTGCTTATCCTGCAAGGCCAGTGTGTAAAGCAGTGGCAGATAATGCTCGGGCGTTGGTGCCGCAAGTTGTGTAGCCTTGCTGTACGATTTGTAATTGATGAGCGATTTATGATCGCCGGTGTTGATTAACTTTTTAAATGTTTCGTTGGCCTCCAAAGCCCAGGGATGACCAAACGGGTGATTAAAATCATTTTCGTGGCCGGGCGCCAGACTCACGTAGCCGAAATTGTGAACCATGTTGCCACTGCCAATAATAAGCACCCCTTTTTTGCGCAGGGCATAAAGCTGTTTCGCCAGATCATAATGCGCCTGCGGACTCAATGTATAATCAAGGCTCAATTGTATTACCGGAACGTCGGCGTTTGGATACAGATTTTTGGTCACACTCCAGCAACCATGATCAAGACCCCAGCGATAATCGAGCCCAACAGCCGTTGAAGTAACGGCCTTCCGGGTTTCTTCGGCAAGCCATTTACTGCCTGGCGCAGGGTACTGGGTTTCAAAAAGTTCCTTCGGAAAGCCGCCAAAATCGTGAATGGTTTCCGGCTTTTCCATGGCGGTAACAAGCGTGCCCCTGGTTTCCCAGTGAGCCGACACCATGAGGATGGCCTGCGGACGAGGCAGTTTTTTTCCAACCGCTTTCATCTCACGCGAAAAGCGATTGTCCTCAATGGCATTCATAGGGCTTCCGTGCCCAACAAACAACACGGGCATAAGATCAGTGGCGGGAAGTGATGAGGCCATTTGTTCGAGCGCACTTAAACGCAGGGCAGTTGAAGCCAGTGGAAACATAGCAAGCGATTTTATAAAATTTTTTCTGTCCATTCAGGTTTCTGAAAATAATCCGGTTAGTCCGAATTAAAAAACAAAGTTCGCAACACTCGTTTATTTAACCGCTAATCTAGTTTAAGAAATCTTTGAAGGTGTTTGTTAAAAAAAACACCTTGCAGGTTGCACTTATGCCGCCTCTTTAATAGCTTTGTATCAGCTGCTCTTACGCTGCGAACTTTTATATGAGCAATTTATACTTAGCCGCCGGCAAAAACTCGCCAGAGGTAAAACTTAACCCCGACGACGGTTATTTTGAGCTCAGCGGCGTGTCCCTGCTCGAAAACCCAACTTCGTTTTACGAAAACATTTACCTTGCTATCAGCGATTACGGACAAAGTCCAAAACCACTTACCTCGGTAAATTTTAAATTACGTTATTTTAATACAAGTTCATCCAAGGCCATCCTCAAAGTGCTGATTATGTTCGCTGATCTGCACAAACGGCTTACGCGGGTGAAAGTAAACTGGTACTACGACGCGGACGATGAAGACATGCACGACACTGCCAAAGACCTCGAAAGCATATCGGGCCTTGAGTTTAATTACATAGCTGTGCGCCTGGAATAGCGGAAACAGTAACCAAGAAGGCGCAACGCAACACTAAAACTGAACACGATGGAAGTTTATACCATAGCCGAAACTAAAAACACCCCTGCCATACATTTTAATTTTTCAACCGGACACCTTGAGATCAGCGGCGTTTCGGTTCACGAGTTTCCGCTTGAGTTTTATGAACCCCTTCTTCAGTCAATTGAGCGTTACTCATTAAAGCCGGCAGGACTTACCCAGGTGGACGTGGCCCTCAAATATTTCAACTCCAGCTCGGCCCGCGTTTTTTTAAACATCCTCAAAAAACTGGTCTGGAATCTTAAAGGCAAAAGCCAACTCCACATCAACTGGTTTTATGACAAGGACGATGACGATATTCTTGAAACCGTGGAAGATATTGAAATGCTTACCGGAATAAAATTCAGCTATATACCGCTTGGCGGTAAAATCTGAAGCTGCTGATCTTTTTTACTCGTATTTTCTGAAAATAGACGTGGCCGTATGGCCGCCGAAACCAAATGAATTGTTGAGCGACACATTGACGCGCCGGTGCTGCGATTGGCCATAAACAATATTCATCCCCGCCGGTATTTCAGGATCCACTTCATCCACATTAATGGTTGCAGGAATAATATCGTGTTTTACTGAAAGCACACACACAATCCCTTCAATGGCGCCCGCCGCACCAAGCAAATGTCCGGTCATTGATTTGGTTGACGAAATGGCCACGCCACCATCGCCGAATACTTTGTAAATACCCGCCAGTTCCTTGGTGTCGCCCACCGGTGTGGAGGTGGCATGCGCATTAATGTAATCCACATCGGCCGCCGCAATGCCCGCATCCCTGAGGGCTGCTTTTATGCCAAGCTTGGCTCCAATACCATCGGGCGCAGTGCCTGTCAGGTGATAGGCATCGGCCGCCATACCGCCTCCAATTACTTCGGCATAAATAGTGGCTCCGCGTTTCAAAGCATGTTCAAGCTCTTCAAGCACCAACGCGCCGGCACCTTCACCAATAACAAACCCATCGCGGCCTTTATCAAAAGGTCGCGAGGCTTTTTCGGGTTCGGCGTTGCGTTTGGAGAGCGTTTGAGCCGCCGAAAAACCGCCTGCCGAAGCCGGTGTAATCGCGGCTTCCGAACCACCGGTTATAATAATATCGGCTTTGTTAAGCCGGATGGTATCCAGTGCATTAATAATAGCGGTGTTGGATGAGGCACAGGCCGAAACCGGGCAGTAATTGGGGCCATGCAAACGGTGCCGTATCGAAATAACGCCTGCTGCAATATCCACAATCATACGCGGAATAAAAAAGGGATTGAAACGCGGTGTACCATCGCCCAGCACATACTCACGCACCTGATCTTCAAAGGTGGTGATACCGCCGTTGCCGCTCGACCAGATAACCCCTACCCGTTCGCGCTCTTCCAGACTCATGGCGCCAAAATCTAGTCCGGCATCTTTAATGGCCTCGTCGGATGAGGCTACCGCATAAACCGTAAACAGGTCGTATTTTTTAAGCTCCTTCCGTTCGAAATAGGATTCGGGTGCAAAGTTTTTTACCTCGCAGGCAAACTGGGTTTTAAATTTTGAGGCGTCGAACTTGGTAATGGGCGCCGCACCGCTTTTGCCCTCAACAATATTTTTCCAGAACTCGCCGGCCGAATTACCCAGCGGGGTAATGGCTCCTAAACCGGTTACAACTACTCTGCGCATAGTGTTTTGCTATAATTTTTGATTGTGCCGTTTGGTTTTAACATACAAACGCCACAATATACAAAGATAGTATGTATTCTTTTTTGTCCGAAATAAGGTGGCAAACCCCTGTTAAAGATGGATTATCAAAATATCCCGCTGATTACCGGGGGCTTAATGCACCTGTAAATCATACACAATGGGCATTTGCGGTGGTATTTTTTTGAAATCGCCCAGCAAACCGTGCGCCAGGGGCGAGGGAATGAGCAGAATGGCCTTATCGCCGCGTTTAAGATACTGGAGGCCCTTGTGGATACCGCTTTCGGCTTCCTCCTGCCCCACCAGGAAGGTTTTTTGTCCGTCGCGGGCCGAACTGTAGCACTCTGTTCCGTCGAGCAGGCTCACCACAAAATCCAGCGTTACTTCCATGCCGGTGCGAATGCTGTCGCCTTTGGCCGAAGGTTTGTAAACAAAATAACGAACGCCCGAAGCGGTGTTTACAAAATTAAGCTTGTGGTTGCGGGCATAGCTGTCCATTTCGTCGTTTTCCTTTTGCAGCAATTGCTGGTTGGCGGCCATAAACTGCTTTTTAATACCCGCTTCGTTAAGCGCCTGGTTTGAATTATTTTTTTTGCCCGATGCGGTACCCGACCCACAGCCCTGAAAAGCCGCTATGGCCAGCGCAGCAGCGCTATACAAAAAAACAGTTTTTATTGGTGTAAGATGACTCATGTCAAAACCCCGCGTTCAAATATAATTTAAATTTACATTGCTTTATGACAAGGCAGGAAAGGTTTAATGGTGTTTTAGCGTATTTTGAGAAACACGCACCGCAGGCCGAAACCGAGCTGCAATACAACAATCCTTACCAATTGCTGGTGGCCGTTATTTTAAGCGCTCAATGCACCGATAAGCGGGTAAACCTTACCACACCGGCATTTTTCAAACAATTTCCTGACGTAAGCACCCTGGCCGAAGCAAGCGCCGAAACCATTTTTCCGTTCATTAAAAGCATCAGTTACCCCAATAACAAGGCAAAACACCTGGCCGCCATGGCGCGTATGCTTAGCGGCCCCTTTGGCGGCGTGGTGCCGGCCGAGGTGGAAGAGCTGGTAAAGCTGCCCGGCGTGGGCCGAAAAACAGCCAATGTGATTGCTTCGGTGGTGTACAATAAACCAACTATGGCTGTTGACACCCATGTATTCAGGGTAAGCAATCGCATCGGATTAACGGTGAATGCAAAAAATCCTTTGCAATCTGAAAAACAATTAATTAAATTTATTCCCGAACATCAGGTACCAAAGGCGCATCACTGGCTTATACTTCATGGAAGATACGTGTGTTTGGCAAGAAAGCCCAAGTGCAGCGGGTGCGGGATTAAAAGCTACTGTAAGTTTTTTTTGAGTAAACAGAATAAATCAATACAGAACCAACACGTTTAAAAACTAATAATCATGGCAAAAAAAAATAGCAAGAAAAAAGCAGCCAAAAAACCGGCAAAAAAAGCCACTAAAAAGGCAACCAAAAAAGCAACCAAGAAAGCCACTAAAAAAGCGGCTCCAAAAAAAGCAACCAAGAAAGCCACTAAAAAAGCAGCGCCTAAAAAGGCAACCAAAAAAGCTGCACCGAAAAAGGCAACCAAAAAGGCAACCAAAAAGGCAACCAAAAAGGCGGCTCCAAAAAAAGCCACTAAAAAGCCAGCGGTAAAAAAAGCCAGGAAGCCAGTTGCTCACAAACTAGCTCCCAAAGCACAACACACGCCAGCGCACGTTGAGCCGCATCACGAAATGCCAGCGCATCAGCCTGAAACACATCAGGAGCATCATGCCGATCACGGTCACGACCACAACGCCGCCGACCACAACGAAGGCCACAGTGGCGAATAAACCGGCCCTGCATCATACATCGCTCCGCGCCGGAATGCCCGCTCCTTTTTTTGAAGGCATCAACCAGCAAGGACAACTCATAAGCCTGCGCTCCTTTACCGGACGCAGGCTTTTGTTATATTTTTATCCGAAAGACAACACACCACCCTGCACGGCGCAAGCCTGCAACCTGCGCGATCATTACTCAGAGCTCGGAAAAAACGGCATCAGCATTGTGGGTGTAAGCGCCGACAACGAACTGTCGCACGCCGAATTTTCTGATAAACACCAACTGCCGTTTTCCATTTTGGCCGATACGGATTTGGCTATTATCAAAGCCTACGATGTGTGGGGCATGAAAGATATTGCCGGCCGGTTTTTTGAAGGCATCGTCCGCACCAGTTTTTTAATTGATGAACATGGCATTATTGAGCGCGTGATAAATAATGTGAGCACTTCCAAACACGCCGATCAGATTTTAAACTCCTGATAACTTCCTGTGGATTAAATTGCTCCGCTTCAGTTATACCTTACTCTCCACGGAAGATTAAAATAACATTTCACCGGCTGGCCGTTTTTTGTAGCCGGCTTCCAGGCAGGCATCATGCTCATTACGCGTTGCAGTTCGGCATTCCACGATGCCTGTGTTTTGTTTCGGACAGACATGGTGGCATGGTGCACACTTCCGTTTTCGTAAACGGTAAACTGCAGGTTAAATTTTACGCAGCCCGGTCCCAGGTCTTCGGCGGGCAAATTCAGATGTGTGGTTAAAAAGCGCACCATGGCCTGCAAGCCGCCGGGGTACTGTGCCATTTCGCCGGTGTTCAGAATTACTCCGGAACTATCTCTGGTAACCTGTGCCGAAACGCCAAACCACATAACGAGCGCACTTATGAATAATGCATTTTTCAGTTCTATAAAGATATTTATAATGCAAAGGCGCGAGGCCAGGACTTGACAAGTGGCCGGCTTATTGCATTTGCCGGCAGGCCCTGCGTTATACCAACCAACGTTGCGTACTTATTTAGGTTCCGTTTTTTTTGATGCGTGCGTATGGATGGCTTCTGAGCGGGCTATTTCAGGACAAAAAAGGGCTTTATGGCGCTAAATTATTTTTTGGCGATTGAAATTTTAATTTTACATTTGCACTCCCGATTTTAGTATTGGGAAACGGATTGGTAGTTCAGCTGGTTAGAATGCCGCCCTGTCACGGCGGAGGTCGCGGGTTCGAGTCCCGTCCAGTCCGCAGATAAATGAAAAAGTCCCTCGCTGAAAGCGGGGGATTTTTGTTTTTCCGTTGCGTTGAAAGCGCCAGCTTTCATAAGCATGAGAGAAAAACAAAAACAGGATGCGAAGCAGACTGACTTTTTCAATGTGACTCTGGAAATGAAGGGCCCGCTGCAAGGCAGCAATCCCGTCCAGTCCGCAGATAAATGTAAAACCCACCATTCAGGCGTGGATTTTTTGTTTTCCGAAAGCGCTCACATTATTGGCGTTTGGTGTTAACGGGCGGGGAGTGGTTGTATAAAAATACGTATTTCCGCTTTGGGTAAGGGGTGGGGAGGTATTTTGGGCGCCCCCTTCGGGCCGGGCTGTCGCTACTCGCTCTTTTCAGGCGCAAAAGAGGCCGCGCCTGAAAAGGAGCTCAAACAGGCCGCTCCATCCCTGGCGCGGCGGGAGTGTGCTGGCGGCGGATGGGCTTTTCGGTTGTATCAGGATTTAAAAAGCTTAAACCTAATCAGCAATGTTATTTGGGAGAATAGAAATGGAATACGTGACTCTCATTCTTTGCTTGGTAATTTTTAAAGAACCTTGATTTACAGGTTTTTTAGAGGCAAGGTGATAATTTGGAACACTGCCTCTCCATAACTGCACATTTGCAATACTTTCAAAAAACAGCAGATAATTTATATGATAAAACACTACCATCCTTTCTCATTGAGTTTATACTTCTTCACATATTCCTGCGGAAATACTTCTTCATAATTCCATTTCTTTCTCTTAATTACACGACCTTTGATAAACTCGTCTTTAATAACCTTTAATGAATCAATATCAACTAAGGTAAAACCAGCATCTAAATTTGAGAGTACGAAAATTTCCTTTTCCATACCATTAAAGCAGATTGTGTCCAAATAAATGAATATAGATACATATTCGCTTCTATTAAGTTTGACCTCAATGGAGTCAGAGTTTTTCTTTATAAGATATACTTCCTTTTCATAAAAAGTATCCAAGAAACCTTCTTCAACACAGTACGCTCTTATGCTAATTGTAAAGTCTTTATTATACAATTTGCGAATAACAATATCACTTTCTTTAAAAACCAGGTAATAACCAATTAAACCACAAATTATAAAAATCAATGAGAACATTAAATTTCTATTCTCCTTAATTTTTATGTTCAGCCCTTTAGGCAAATAACGCAACGTGCTAAAAAACCCATTTTTTTCTTCCATCATATATTGTTTTTGTATTTGTATGAATTTGATTTTCGTCTTCAATGGGTTCGTAACTAAACGTTCTTAAACTCGAATTCCCAAACGGGTAATACTCTTCGAAGTTAACGTCGCTGCCGCCATTGTCCAGTAAAACCAATGAGCCCCCTAAAGTGAACATTACCCGCTTCGCCTACCACATTAACCCTAATGTGAAACTAAATTCAATGTAAGACACTATTAAAGAATACTTATAAGAATCATAACGACTTAGCCCGGCATTGAGGTATTTTTTTTCCTCACTCATGTTTAATGTGGTATACCTGTAAAGGTATGAACATCTAAAGCCCACCAATGTTTTAAAACGTTCTTTTTCAAATATAGTTTTCTTAAAACAATGTATGTAATTAATACTAGGATTCAATGTTATTCCAATGTTTTGTAAACTATTTGCTTTTTTGATGTTATTGATTACTTCGGTATCGTTAACTGAAGTATCTGTATTAAATAGTAGTAAATGATACTTCCTTGGGTCAATAACATTTATACCAGGAGCAATACCTAAATTAATCATGTTTCTTTCATTGCGCCAAACAGGAAATACTAGTGAAGCACAAATATTATAGCCAAAGTGAAAGGGCATTAACTCTTCTCTATAATTTTTTAAGGATAGTTGTTGCATTATATTAGAAGGAACATCAATAGGGCCTACTTTATCAAAGTAAACAAAAGCACCTAAACCAATCTTTCGAAAATAATAATGACCAGAAACGCCAATATTCGGAGTGTTTTTTTTAAATAAGTATTGTCATGATTGAAGGATTGAAACCACGGCAGACTTAGTGGTGAAACCTCAAAAACAATTCTCTTAAAAAAAACACTATTATAAGATGAGTTGTTTTGCCCAGAGGCCGAGCAAATAAAAAGCATAAAGCATACAACTACTATTTTCGTGATCATTAAATATTTCTGAATAAACTCACTTTTGGCATTTAATTTTAAAATCACA
>CALMNJ010000503.1 GCA_937868675.1 uncultured Bacteroidota bacterium
GGCATTTATTTTAAGTTCGGCACCCAGGCATATTTCCTCAAGCCCCGAGGCCACGTGCCCTGTAAGCACCAGATCGTTCCACTGCAAGGTGGTTTCGAGCAACTGCGCCGGAAACTCGTCGCTAAAGCGGGGACTTCCATGACTATTAAATAAAAACAAATCCTTGTATGCTGGCCCTATGTTCAGCGCCCCGCTCTCGGCCACCGCACCGGGCATAACCGAACCCAATTGAATAACTCCCTGCCGGTAAAAGAAGTGCGTGGTGCTTAAATAACGTTGCGCATCCAGCATGCCTCTCAGTTCGCCGCCCGAAACCAATTTCATAAAGGTGCGCCCGCTTGGCAGTAATTGCCGCTGCCCGCTTACTTCAAAAAAATGGTAACTGTTTTTTGCGTCCAGCAGACCTTCATAAATATCAGGCGTTACGTGCGGCGCCAGGGTAAGCAACAGCAACAAACGCTCGGCTGAATTAAGTTTATGTTCCCGCACAAATTTTTCATATTCGCCGGTACCGGTTAATTGCGGCGGATGGAAGGCATTGATTCCATCGCTCATCAAAGCGGCGAGCTTATCGCGGAAATATTCGAGGTCGGCAATGAGGCCAACGGGTAAGGATTGTGTGTTGTTATGTTCAGCGCCGTTCAGACTCAGCACAACTTCTTCGAGGGTGAGGTTTTCCATGTTCAGTTTTTTTTCAGGTCCAGTCAACAAATATTACTTCCTGGCTCCACGGGAGCTTAATTACTGAAATACTCCAGGGCAGGCGATCCACCAAAACATCAAGTGTTTGCCGCTCAAGGTTCAGATTCCATCCGTTGGCCATGCGTTTTAATATGCCCGCGCGAAACAAAAAAGCATCGCGCATGCCATGGGGCGATGTGTTTTTTAATGCCGTCCAACGTTCAGTTACCACTTTAAGGAGGTTAAGACTTTCGTCCTGCTCGTTTTGGGTAATCCGTATTTGATTCTGTAGGGGCATGTGTATGGGTATTCCGCACATGACTTTAGCAAATACCAATTCGTGCTCTTCAAAGTCGCTCTCCTGGCCTGTGGCCAGATGCCGGAGCAAACACACCGCACGCTCTGCGGCCTGAGGCGAAACAAATTCATGTTCCTGACTGCACAGGCCCAGCGCTTTAAAATAATGCGGTAAAAAAGGCGACAGGATAACAAGACCTGCATTTTTTATGTAGTACGTATTCTCAGGGTCCTCAGACCCGTTTTTTAATTCAGAAGTTATGTTGGGTTCTTCATTTTCTTTTGCCGTTTCATGTTTTGATTCACCGGGAGACTCGCTTATAATCGTAAGCTCTTTAATAACCGAAACCGGTATGTTGGTTTGGTTTTCATCCAAAACCCGTTTGGCAAGCCGGCTCTGACTCATCGGATTAAACTGCGGGTTAAGAAGCGTTTTATAAACCAGGCGCAGGGTTTTTTCCTTATCACTGCCGCTTGCGGTGGCAAGAATCCGATTAATCCACTGCTCGTGCAGGCGGATGCCAAGCTGCTGCATCAGGCGTTCAAGCTGTGATAAGCTTAGCTGGGTGGCAAGTCGTGTGCGCGTGTTTGTATGGCAGAGGGCCTCACGAAGCGTATTCAGAAATCGAGGGGCGGCTGATTGCAGGAGTTCATCGGCGAGTGGTTTTAATTCCACTTTTTGTGAAGCGCTTACCCACCAGGGGAGGTGCCCATTCAGGATAAGAAATAAAAACAATTCCTCGTTTGATTGTTCACTGCTGAGTTCTTTTACTTCAGGATTTTCGTGTCGTTGATTTTGCTGAATGATGCTGATGAGTTTTTCTTCGAGCAATTGTTCAAAGTTGTGAAGATCGGGCATCCCATCCATGTCGGGGTTAATGGCGCCCAGGTTGAGTTCGAGTTTATTAATCCGGATAATAGAATTTCTTTGACCAATTTTATCGAGCACTTTTTCAAGCAGCGGCAACAGGTTTTGCTTAATAAACCCGGAGACTCGGTGTTGTTCTTCAAACGCATCACCCCCGCGCAGCAGCACTTCGGCTGTAAACTTTCCAATGCTGTTGCGGGGGGCTGCCATGTTAATTATTATTAACTCTGAGAATCGTAGAATGTTACCATTTACGCACTATGTAAAGTAGCTTAACTCTACCAGAAATTTTGAACCATTAATCAGTGTCTACATGAATTGTAATTGTTCCAACATTTGAACGTTTTGCCACGCTTCCGTTTGAGTTAACAATTTCGTACATATAATAAAAACTATCTACACCGGTAAAGTTAGTTTGGTCGTTTGGCACGTATCCAAAGGCGTTATAGTTGAGGCCAGCTGTATCGCTTGATTTAACAACCACCTCACCATAACCCGTTGTATTTGTCGGGGTGTTGCATACATTCGTTGTCGTTACAGGAACGGAAACTTTGTACCCACCCGTAACATGTATAGATGAAAGTGGGAGAGAGTTTGTATCTGCCTTTACTAAAATTCCGTTTTCATCAGGGTGCAGTACATATAGTTTTATTTTTTGTCCGCCTGAAAGAGAGCCGTAATTGAGTCCATTGAGCACGTTTATTGTCATGTAACTGGATGTATTAACCTCCTTGTGCATACTCACTTCCGCATTCGTTGTGAAGGCATAATCGCCTGAAGAATATTCCACATAAAAGGGTGGAGCAACAGGATCGGGGATTGCAATCTGTGTAGAAGAAGTGATTGGTGGTATTAGTTGACAAAGACAAGCCTGATCAACCCGGTAAGGCAATGAAAAATCCATAATTACATCATCGGCACCAACTGTGAAACCATTCCCACCATTTACTGAAGTGCCGTTTGACAGCAACAGCAGCGTTCCACCCCTGGGAACTGTGCCATTGTGGTTGAAACCAGGATGTTTTGCAATAAAGTTAGTAAAAATAGAGAGGTCGTTACTGCTGCTCTTCAGAAAATCGAATCGGTACTTATAAGTGTAATAGGTGAAACGGATTGCTTTGTAAACATTATCTTTAATAAGCCTCTCGAGCAGAGCAAATATTTCCCTTAAATAACCATTAAGTGAGGCAAATAGTTCAGGGCTTGTTTTCAACATCGTGTTATGTATAATAGAATCAACCAGCTGATTCAATCCAACCTTAACCTTAATCCCATAACGAATAGCATCCATCATTTTAGAAGTGAAAACAGCAATATCAAGGTCGGTAATGTTAAAGGGAAGGGAGTAGTTCGTATTATTCAACAGGCTATCTATGGCACTCATGAGGAGGTTTACGTCACTGTTATAATCTTCACGTAAAGTAGTGATGCTTCTCGCCGTTTGGTAAATAGGTCCGTTTACCGAAATGGAATAGTTTGATGCCGTATTGTTTCCCGTTAATGCAACGAATGATGAAAAGTCAAGTGTTCCCTCGAATCCAAAAATTTGTCCAGGCACATTTCCAATGTCTATTGTTACGGGTGATTGATTTTGAGTGGTTCCATAATCAATCTGCGGTTGGCGTGCGGAAGCATGTAAACCATTACTGTCTAGGCTCCCTAATAGATCCAGAACGAATTGAGGCAGATCAAGATCGGGATTCTGATTATAGTTTTTTCTCAGCCCATTTTTTAAATCTTCAAGCAGTGAAATTATTTCTGCTCTTTGAGCTCCGTAATCTGCCCTCAGGTCGTCAATATTAAGTAACGTTTTAACCTCAGCATCCGATAAAGTTCCTGTAAGCCTGAGCTTAAGAACACTGAAGGGTAAATCAAACTTATCACGAATGGCTTCAATTTTTGTTTTAGCTGTGCCGGCTGCTATGCCCAAATGCCCTTCCACCCTGAAAGCATCGTACGCATTAATGTCGTAAAAAAGTGGTGCAAGATGAACCATAGAACTGGTACTGAGCGTTGTGGCATCATAGGCCGTTGCAGCATTGTCGGCTGTGGTAATCTGAAGCTCGTAACTATAAGGTTTGATGCCCTTCTTAAGAAGTCCTTTTACTTTATAATCGTAGCTCCAAAGATCAAGTAGCTTAAGTCCGCCAAGTGAACTATCGGCCGTGTTGGCATTATAGTAATACGGTATTGCGCGCTTACTGAGTTTGCCTGTGTTTTGTATTGTGGGAGTAATCTTTACAGGCCTGTTGTTATTGTATGGGTTGTTGATAAGCGAAAAGTTGAACTGGTGATAGAGCATAACAAGGCGTTTATGATAAAAAATAGCGGCCTCGGTTTTTGTACTCTGCCCGTTTAGAACCGGCGAAGGCTTAAAGTAATGCCTGTATAGGCTTCCTTCGGTTGGGCTTATGCCGGTTGCTTCGCCCACCATGAGGTGCAATGGAAATGCAGTAGGGTCGGCACAACAGTCTTCCAAAAGCTCCATAGCATATGCTCTGAATTCATTGTAGGCAAGAACAAGATCGTTTATAAAGTCAGCGAAATATTGTACTCCAAGATGGCTGGGTCCAATCAGTGAAGAACCATTCCCCACAAAATCGTTCCACGAAGCCAATGGTCCGCTTGTAAAGGGATTGGTGTTGTTGTATTCTTTACCGAGTATGGGTTGAAAAATCTGGTATGTCTGAGACAGGGTTTCGAAAATGGTAGTGTAATACGTTTTATTGTTCGTAGGATTATTAAAGTTGGCACTTACCGTATTTCTGAATATGGCGGAAATATTAGCCATGGTGTTGTACCAATTGGGATTCTTTACGTCAAGCAATGGTCTTTTCATGATAATTTCGGGCATGGTGAATTTGCTGACGAAGGGAACCGGCGAGTCGGGATAATCTGACTTCATGTCATTCAGGTCATCCTTTGTGATGAGCAGTTTGCGAAGATTGAACACCCGTTCAAGGCCGTTTTCATCGCACGCCTTTCCGAGGCAGGAGTTGAGATCCACATCAACGGTCTCAAGAAACAGTACAAGTACCCGGTCCTGACAATTGGCAGCGGTAATGGGTGTTGCATTGTCCGTGCTTAAGACTTCGGCGTTGACAGTGAGCACCTCATAAATGGGGCTTGTAAACGAACTGAAGTGCGGGTAATCTACTCCCGAAGGAAGGGTGTAGGTGCGCTTCTGAACAAGATCGCAATCACCTACATTCATTGTGAAGCCCTGACTGGTAACACCGCCGCCTGACCTCAGGCTGATTGACACCAGCGCACTGCTGCCTGTACCAGATAATACCGTGTATTTTAATGTAAGTCCGCAGGCAATGCCCGTGCCCAGCAAATTGGCTCTGGTAAGCCGGTTTTGCTCGTCAAGGTAACTTGCAAGTTCGTTTAGTTGGGTGCTTGTGAGCACCTGGTTATCCTCAAATACGGGATATGCGTTCAGTGAGTTATTCATAGCGTTGTTTTTAAATTTGTAGGGTTCCTATTGTTGTTTTATTTAAGATTATTGCATTTTTAAGTTCGGGATCCTGGTCGCAATCGTGCAGCGTGCCCTGCCTGTTTACGCTGCGGAGCCGCTCTATAATATCAATCAGATCATTAAGTGCCGCGCTGTACTTTCGCATGTCTTTGCGTAGTCTTGCATTTTCAAGCAACCATGTTTTATATTTCATTTCAAATTCTTCCATGTGAGCGGGGCTTACCCAGCAGATGTTGAGGGCCATGTGGGCCGGACATTCGGTGCGAAGGGTTTGCTCGAAAAAATAACGGAAATCCTGATTGATAAAACGGCCTTGCCAGTAAGGCATAATAGTGCTTCCGATAAAGGAATAAGGATTAACGATGTTACAATCCTTGCACTCCGCATCAAGCTTAATAGACAGCAGGTGATCCGAAACTTCCGTCAGCACTTTGCTGAGCGTGATTTTAGCGAGGTTTGAACTGTTCTCAATTTTCTCTATCACAAATGTTCCGTTATTCGCCCCGCCGGATGTTCCGCTCGTAATGAGCGGATAACTGCCCGAAATGGTACTATATGTTTCGGCGATGGTTACGCTGCCGGCTGTAAAACTGCTGGTACCAATTTTTTTTCTGAAATATAAATTTCCCTGGGACGACAACTGATTGGAGGGTATAACGCCTTTAACTCTCAGGAGGGTATTGCCGGAAGCGTTCAGAGACAACTGATCTATTTTATAACTTCGATCGTTGATGGCCGAAGTGGATCCTTTAATAATTACCGTATATTCCTCGGGGCTAAGGAGTGTGAGGTCGAATTCCGATCTGACATCACTCAAAATTTCAAAATAGTGTTTACCAGCGTCTACATACACAGATTTGATTGGGTAGAATTTTGTGTAGCTTGCAAAGCCATCGGATGTAGTACGTGTAGTGAGGGAGTTATCGGCGGCAAGCGGTACGTAAACCATTTTGTTGGTTTTGGGCCGGAGCAGAAAATTTTCGACCAGGTGTACGCCTTCATGGGCAAAGAATTTTTCAGTTATAAAGGCAGTAACTTCCTGAGCCGCCACATTTCCGACATCAAATCTGGCGTAGACCTTCCAGCCAGAATCATCGGCAATATTTACAACAGGGAGCCTTTTGGTGTAATTCAGGTTGCCTTGCGTGTTACCGGCATCACTGCTTATTGATTCATTTACATATATCTCGGAGTTGCTTCCATTCAGCAATACATTTTTCACCGTGTAAGTGCCGTTGTTATACGTAGATCCACTGATAGTAATTACATCGCCGGGAAGAACTATTCTGTTAAGACTTGTTCCTGTAATAACAAAGTATTGTTGTGTCTTATTTACATTATTCACAGAATGTGAGCCTGAAAACACCAACTCGCCACCTGTTGATGCATTCAACGTAGCTGTAACCGGAACCACCAGCAGGTTTTCCTCTGTTGTGACCGAGCCGGCTGTTCTTGTAGTGTTACTGTTTGCACTATTGTTTTCGATTGTAAAATTCCGGCCCGTCAACTCGGCTGCCATTTGGCTCAGAAAATCTGATTCGCTGCTGGTAGCGAGGGTATCCCCGCAACGATCAACGATATTGAAACGGTATGAGCTGTCGTTCTGAACCCTTACTTTGTAATTATTTGTATTTGATCCGCAATACGCAACTTCATAAAGGGCCTGTTTGGTTTTGGCAGTTGCCTCGCTTAAAAGAGCCGCTGACGTTTGAGTGTTGTAATAAAGATTGCCAAGCACTCCACCGCTCACAAGCGTTGTTGCGGTTACAACAATCGTGGTTTCATTGGTACCATTGTAACTAACGCTGCTAACCGTATATGGACCGTTATTGGTATTATTGCTTGACTGGTCAATATTAATGTACTGGTTGTTTGCAGATGATATTTTCGTCGCGAGGTTACCCCAAACAACCAGCGTGTTGTTCGCAGTAATTGCTTTAATCTTAACCGCTGTTTTGGGAACGCCGTTGCCTTTATAAGAACCGCTAAGCAGAAGCGGGTTGCCACCGGTAAAATCAAATGGTTGTTTATACAAATCAAAGTCAATGGTGTAATGTGGGGGATTTGTTGTCATATCAACCACAGGGGTTTGAACATCGAAATAACTTGTAAGAGGCAGAGCCATGTTTGCACGGTTGGCTTCGGGATTATTCAGGAACTCATTTTTTAATACTTTAATCACCTCATTTAACCGTGTTTCAATATACGCTCCACTAAGGGGGTCTCCTGAATAAGGAAGGTTATACGGAAATGCCTGCCCCTCGGGATACTCGGTAATAAGAGAAACTGGGAACGTGCTTGGGCTTAGTGCAAGTACGGTTCCGTTATTATCGAGCAGCCTGAACTTATACGAATCTGTGGGATTATACTCCGTAACGGGTTCGTTATTTACATCCAGTACCTCATAGCGCTCGCGCTGCGAGCCATTTATAACTACACGCTCAATCCAGAGTTTCCACTCATCCGTTGTGTCAAAACTGCGCGGTATGTGCAAAATATCCAGGGTATTGGCATCCAGTACCTTGTACGCTTTTATACTATTATTTTTTGTTGCAGGAAAACTTTTTGTAAAATTGAGTGAAGAGGCCTCTCTTGGATTTATCCCATTAAGAAGCGAGATCCTTTTTTCATATCCCGATACATTATCAACGTGCCAGAGGCGGCTCTGATCTTCATAGTCAAACCCTTTAAACCGGCAACTGCTGATTTCAGGATATGCGTTCAGCATGGTGAGTTTGTCAGTAACTAACTCTGCCGGAGCCTTTCTTCCACTTATTTTATAAACCAACATCGCATAGTCGGTAAACTGCTCAGAGAAGCGGGCCATCAGGTGGTCGAGAAATTTATTTCGACGTTTGTAAAACAGATCAGAACCCTCTGTGTAGTCCTGCACATTTTGTTTGTAATCGTTATTGGAAGTTGCCTGCCGCAAATCAATGAAATCGGTTACGGCATCTTCAAGACCGCGGGTAAAATAGCTTTTGTTTACTAAGTAATCGTTATCAAGTCCGGCTTCCATGTTCATGGAAAACAGCTCCTTTACGCCTTGCAGCTGAGCCAAATAGTTTGCGAGAATCTGATCGAAAAACATCAAAAACCCTTTTAGCTGCTTAGCCTGGGCCTTTCGTGTGTCGTCAGCTGTTGCGGGCAATCCTTCGGGGCCAATACCATACACCAGAGGAAACTCATCCTGTACACTCACATATTCGGCAATATTCTTATACTCTCCTTCCGGCTCCGGCAAATCAACCACAGCATCTATGATTTTCTGACCCCTTGTTGTTCTCCTTAGTTCCGCAAGCAACGCATCCACTTCAACCTCATGAGAAATGAACGGCAGAGGCCCTTTAAAAAAATTAATTTTGGAAGTTTCTGTGCTGAGTCTTGGCACATAATTTTTATCGTAGGCGAGTTTCAGTTGCCATTTTACGGTATTAGAAATGATATTGTCGTCGTTGTCTTCGGGTAAGTTTGCAATTTGAATTTTTTTCACCGCTACAACGCCCGGGATATCCATAATAATGCTAATGAGATCAGAAACGTTAATCACTTTTCTGCGCTTTGCATTTTCAAGTTCCTCTGTATCAATAAAGCCATGCCTCAGAGCGGGACCGTCAAAAATTTCGTCTGTGGTCTTTCCTTTCGCATACATTTCTTCAAGTGTATGGAAATTCACGCTAGGCGAAATAAATTTGTCCAGTTCAAAATAAATTCTGGCTTCAATTTCTTCCACATGTGCGTCGGCGGTTACTTCAATGTCAGCACACATTGCCACCTCTTCCACCTTCATTGCACCAATCCGGTAAAAATCCTCGTTGAGGTTACGGTGGGCCATAATTGTTTTGCGGGCCGCGGCAATAACCTCTTGTATCTTCTGAACCTTTTTCTGATACAAAGAAATAAGCGAGTCGGAGGCTGCGCCATACGCCAGATCATTTATCTGGTTTTCAACGCATACAACTTCGTCAACAGGGTTGCCGATCAGATCATGTATTGTTACGTACACGTTTTTGTTTCCGTCAATGCCATATCCTTCAAGTGTATATGTATCGGGCATGTTTGGAAAATTAACAGTGGCGCGTTTTACAGCGTTTTTTATGCTCGCTTTATCTGTCCAGTCAACATTGGCATCGTCCCATCGCGGAAAATCAATTTCCACCTTTACTTTCATTCCAATAAAAGAAAGCGGAAGGCTGTTGGGCGCGCTGCACTGTATAATGGTTACATATCCCCCCACTTTTGTATCGTTTAAATCGCCATACTTTTCGCATGATCCGAGCTCCAACAGAACGTTATATAAAAGTGTTGGCTTAACCTGCCAGGGCTTTTGTACGTTAGCCGGCGTATATTGCAGTTTCTTGAGGTTGTCATTTACATAAATCGGCAGTTCATTGCTGTCAAGCATTTCAATCCATGCGTTTTTTACACCCACATGATTGCAGGTTTCGGACTGGTCTTCGTATACCTCACAATCAATGAGTAGTTTTCTGTAATCATTTATTGTTACAGGATTAACGGGCAGTATCCGGCCGGCTGTGTAAAAATTTTTGGAGTCAAATTTTGTTACGTTAGGGTCGGGGTTTTGAGCCAGAATATCAGGGATCGGGTAAGAGGTGCGATAACCTAAATCAGTTATTGCGTAACCAAGCACTTCAAGAATGCTTACACCCGGGTCGCTGAGATTGTAGTTCGTCCATATTTTACCCGACAGGTCTTGTATATGCTTTAATCCCACGCTCCGCAGATAGTCATACTGCATGCTCTTAAATTCAGGAGGGGTGGGTGATATGGTAACACTTTCAGCCATTTTATTTGATATAAACAGGTTTTACTTTTAGGAATTAGAATGCTCAGTTATGTTCGGTTATAGTTTTTTCCTGGCCATTGGCAGGCATTGAAAGCTGTTCCTGAGCCTGAGCGTGGATTTTGGAAATGATCTCGTTCACCTGATTGTAAGGCAGATTACTAAGCGCTTTGATGATCATATTTACTTCGTTGAGGTTGAGTGATAATTTAAAATCTTTCATGTTTCTGTTTTTTAAAGTGATTAGCCAATAAGTCCTATCGCCTGAAGACGCGCCTCCAGTTCCTGGATTCGGGTTCTCATATTATTTATTATGTCGCACATTCCTGGATCGAACATAATTTCATTGGTGTCTTCCGCCGTAAGTGCGGTTGTTGTGAATAAATTAATAATGTCGCTTTTTGAATTAGTTATCGAAAGCGCGTCAAAATGCCCGCCACCAAATGGGTCATCAACATATCTTTTCGAAAGGGCAACAGTGGTTCCCCCAATTCCAACATTTCCACCGGAGAAGTAAATATCTGCAGAGCTTGTGGTCCATTGAGAACTGATCTTACCGGCATTGGACGTATCTAGTTTAGAAATAGCATTCGCAATTGTGTCGGAGCTGTTTACCAAACCACCTGAAGGTGTTGAATAACCAGAAAGTGTGGCGCCTGTGGCCCGCGCATCGGTGAAATAATAATTGCTGCCGCCTTCCCCCACATTACTTGTAGTTAGAGTAACGTCTCCTGTTTGTCCATTTACGGAGCTCACTGCACCACCGCCGCCACCTGAAAGTGATACTTCTCCCGCCCCTGTGATGCCCTTAAATTCGCCATCATGATAAAAAATGGTACCCTCCCCGGTGCCTGCTGCGTTACCAACAACAATTGCTCCGTTCACTTCAAGTTTCTCGGTTGGGTTTGTAACACCTATACCAACTTTACCACCAGCTTTGAAAGTAATGCGTTCATTATTGCTACCTGAAACAAATTCATAAAATGAAAGATTTCCGTCGTAGTTCGAATTCGAACTGGAAAGATGTCCAATATTCCATTGTGTATTAGCATTAGAGTGGGTATTCTGAAGGGCAAACCCGGTAAACCCATTGTCAACACTATCGGTTACATGTAGTTTTTGTGAAGGCGTTGATGTGCCTATCCCCGTATTGCCGGAATTATAATAAATATTGGATCCGCTGGTTGTCCACTGCGAACTGGTTTTCGCATTGATGTTGCCATCGAGTTTGCGAACCACCGTGTATATTGAATCGTTTTTTGAAACCGTTCCTGCCGAGGCTGTATAGGCATTCGCATTGTTGGAAGGATCAACCAGCGTGGCCTGCATGGCCTTGTTATTGGTGAAATAATAATTGCCCCCGCCTTCGCTGATATTACTTGTAGTGAGCGTTAATGCCCCGCTGGCTCCATTGATGGATGTAACTCCTGTAAGACTTTGCCATTCGCCCAAACCATTCATGCCTTTAAAGTCGGTACCATCGTATTGTATGGTGCCAGGGGCCGTGCCGGCAGCGGTTCCAATCTTAATGGCGCCGCTGGCATCAATTTTTTCGGCAGGTGTTGAAACCCCGATACCCAATTTTCCTCCCGTGTAATTAACTCCTCCGGTGGCACTTTTCCAAACTGTCAACAAGTACGTAGCAGGTACCGTGGGCGAACCTGCGGCGATCTTTAAATCTGTACCATCATACCATATTTCTCCATCCCTTGGTGATACCAAACCAGTCCCGCTCCTCAAGCGTAACGGTGCAGTATCGGAGGTGGAGCCGGTAATATCAACATAAGCACTGGGAGCAGTGTTTCCGCCGAAGTATGATTTGCCGTTTAAACCAACCTCGCCGGTCAGAAGAACCGAGCCATCATTTACAATCTCGATTTTTGAGGATGAATTTGACGAAAGAAGTGAGAGTGTGGCTTTACCTGCCTGCACATAATTCCTGCTTGAGTTATCGCTCCCAATGGTAAGCTGGCCTACACTTGCAGTGCCACCGTAAGATGAGTTTGTAAACGACAGATTGCTGTTTGTTGTAACAGTATTTGCGGTACCGCTTGAATAGGTTATCAAACCAGCAGCAGTTGATAAAGTGCCGGCAATTTTCGTTTTTACGTTTGCGTTAAGTTTATTTATCGCAGCAGTGATGCTGTCGTCAGTGCTAAGTGTGTTTGCGGTCGCTGCGTTGTCAAAAGCAGAAATTTTTGTGCCCAGCACGAGATTTTCGGTGAAGTATTTATTTGTCTGACCCGAATCGCTGATATCATCGGTAAACAATTCCACGGTTCCTGCCTGACCATTCACCGAGGTAACAAGCGGGTCGTTGCTTGCGGTAAGTGATATCCAGCCACGTCCATTGATATAAACTTCAATATCAGGCTGGCCCGAAGTTGCCGACTCCGAATATCTTATAGTTCCGGAAACAGGAGTAGAACCACTTACAATATCCGCAACAACTATGGCACCTCCAAGTTCAAGCTTTTGTACAGGACTGCTTATACCAATACCTACACTTGCATTTGATGTATAGATGCTGCCGTTCGTGTTTGCATTCCAGGCAGACAACAAGGCTTTATGTGAGCCAATAAAGGCATTTATACCATTGTTGTCGCACCATATATCTCCCTCATTTTCACTTCCAGTGTCGGGCGCCGTTCCTTTACGTATACGAAGCGAGGGGCGATTTCCCTGACCAGGAGCAATGTCAACAAATGCCCCTGCCAAATCACCATAACCCACAGACAAGCTTGATGTGATGGTAAAAGGACTGTAACTGTAAACGCCATGGTATCCGCCGCCCTGTATAACAATTCCGTGCGAAGGAGTGGCTCTGATGTATGGTGTTGTACTTGAGTAACCAAGGCCTAGTCCGCCAAGTCCATCGCTAACAAGTATAGCTGGTGCACCGCCAAGGCTATTGGAGTTATTTGCAACGATCAGGGTTGATCCTGCACTGCTCCGGCTAAGGTTAAGAGTGCTGGCTGAGTATGAAAAATCAGCTGTGGTATTTACACCATTCGAATCTGAACCTGCTGAGTACAACACGCGACCGGTGGTTGAACCACTCAATGCCCCCCCAACTTTGTTTCCATCCAGCTTTTGAATGGCGGAAAGTATAGAGTCGTTGCCGGAAATGACTCCCGTGCCGGCTGTATAACCATCCAATATAGATCCGATGGCCCTGGCATTGGTATAAAACTGATGGTTTGCGCCAGTATCTGAAATATTATCTGAATTAAGCGTAATGTCGCCATTCGAATCCGGCATCACTGTATTTACTGAAGTAACGGTTCCCGAATTGCCGCTTGTTGTAAGCGACAGCCATTGCCCGTTTACTTTGGCCTCAACATCGTAAGAGCCATTTCGGATAGTGTAACGTATGGTACCGTCGGCAATTGCCGAATCGTCATCGCCCATACTATTACCAATTGTGATGGCGCCATTTATATGCAGCTTCTGGTTTGGATTTACTTCACCAATACCTATCCTCCCATCCGGCATAATGATCAGACACTCTTTATTGCCGCCCTGTGCGGGTGCCAAATGAGATATGAATGTGAAACGACTATCAACCGTGTTTTGGCCTGCATTGGGATCATTTACCTGTCCAAATGTCCAGCCATCATTTTCATGGGCTGTTTTGTTTTCGATCTTTATCCCCAATATTCCACCTCCCGGATTTGGATTACCGAAAAGATGCAAGGCTTGTTCGGGATCATGGGTTCCGATTCCGAGAAAAATATTGCCGTTGTTTTCGACTATCGAAATGCCATCTTCGTTTTTATGAATAAACGAATCGAAAACATTAATATAATCCTGTTCGTTTGGAATATCACCATTTTCGAAATGTTCGTGAAGCGTTTCTCTTGATTGAATTGACATTGTGAGTTTTCTTTAGTATTTAATATTCGAAATATGCTGCTGATGCCATGGAGTATATCCATTCCCCGGAGGCATTCTTTGTTTGTGGTTCCATAGGTTTGTTAGTATGTATAAAACTCCGATTCATTACACGTGTCATTTTTTACAGAAGGTCGGCTAATTGCGATATAGAATACAAAACCAGATCCGACTTACGATAGTTGCAAAAAATGTAATTCGTTTTGGAAGCATCGTATCCTGATGATCCGGTAAGTTCAACAAATTCGGAACCAAATGATGGCGCTATACCGGAGCCACTATTGTTATGAATAATAAGTGCTGTTACACCTTGTTTGTGGCTGCCGCCGGCCTGTAAGGAAATATTTCCGGTAGCAGGGGCATCTTCATTTCCATATTCCGAATTCCTGTCGAAAACAAGTTGCGTGACTCCCACCCTGTTAACATCAAGGGCATCTGCCTTCAAATCCAAGGCGTTTTGGGTGGCCGTACTTATTTGTTTATTTGCATCACTTGTGTTATCCACATTTCCTAACGACAGGCTGGATTTGGTAAGGGTTACATTGCCGTTCACCGGCGATATTCCATTTACCGAGCTCACTGTGCCGCTACCGCCACCACCGCTGCCCTGAGCAGAAAGTGAAACCCAGTCGGCACCGGTTCCATCCAGATTGAGGTAGGCCTGAATGTCTCCGTTTCTATAACCGATTGTTCCAAGGTCGGGCGATGAGGTAGGAGCTCCGGTTAAAAGTACACCAAGGTTGGATTTAATCATCCCGTCAACGTCCAGCTTTTCGGCAGGTACTTCAATTCCAATTCCCACATTTCCACCAGCAGCAACGGTTAATCGTTCGATGCTTCCATCGGTTTGGGAAAGCTCGTTAATAACCAGTTTACCATCCTTGCCGCTCATGACATCGCTATCGAAACAGTGCCCTATTTCCCACCCCTGGTTTGGTCCGCTCACTTTCATGTTTATAATAGCCATACCCGTTGGTCCGCCACCGGGGTTTCCCATTTCACGTAGTTCAAGTGTTTGCAGGGGGTCAACGATTCCAGGCCCAACGCCAAGCCGCGGGCTTCCTCCAACATTTTTGGCAGTAAGGCCGTCTTCGGTTTGATGAATACATGAATCTATCAAATCCGAAAAGTCGCTTTCGTTCGGAATATCTCCGTTTTCAAAGTGTGATTTGAGTTCTGATCTTGATTTTATGTTTGACATAGCTCTAAAGGTTTTTAATTATTCAATGGTAAAGTTTTCATCTATTTCAAGTAGCCCGAGTCCCTCGTTTCCGCCCGGAATAGATCCTCCGACTACAAAATTTACATTAATGGTGAAGTAGTTTATTCCTGCAGTAGAATCAGAGCTGTTGCATTCGCACGCATCGTCAACAGGGGCAAATGCTTTATTTACGAGGTTTTTATCAGCTGGCACCTCTGCCTCGCCGTCAATCACTGTTATCGTATGAAACGCGGAAGATGTAAGAATAGAGGCCGGAGACGAGGCAACCGCCTCTTCAATGTCAGGGATTTTCACGCCATCCACAATCTGATCCATCTGAAACACGGTAACATAATCAACGTATTCCCGTTCCTCTACAAAATTTAATATGACCGACCGGTGAATGGCGCCACCAAACGAAATGTCTTTCACCGTATAAGCCCATGGAGCAAGAAATGTTTTAATCTCTTCATTAAGCTGCTTTGAATAGAAACCACTATCACAACCCGGCATAAATTTCACATTAAAACTTACCTGAATCTCTTCATAGATTGGATTGCTCACATATATTTTAACCGCCGGACTTGCCTGTGCATGCAAAAACGCCTTTATTTCATCCAGTACCAACAAACTAGTGGTTGGCTGAAGAGGATTAACCGCATTTTTGTTCCTGACGTTTGAAATCACAAGCATTGAAACATGGCCGGGTGAAACCAGGTTATAGTTAGATGGTGACAATATAGCCGCGTGGTTCACGCACTTCGCTTTATATATTTCAGAAAATTTTTCCAGCACCAGGCGCTCATAATCCCAGATTGTAACGGCACGGTTCTTATGACGCAGACGTTCGCTTACGCGCGTGTAAAACTGCAGATTGCTTTCCTTCATCTTTCCGCCAAACGAAGCGTATGGTTGAACTAAATCTTTAACCCCGCTCAGGCTGTTAACAAACCCTTCTATACTTTTCGCTGTAAGGCCATTCTGCAAATGTGCGGGATCATTGTTATTATCAGTAAACGTGGCGAGTGCCGCCTGCGCCCTCACGTCAATAAGCTGGCAGGCCGAAAACGAATCCTTGAAAATAGAGAGCCTGATCCAGTGCATTCCTTTCGGAAAAATAGAATTGTTATTGTCGGCATTTTTAGGAATATCAAGTTCAACGATGCCGCTGCTCAGCAATCCGTTAGTAGAATCAGAAATAACGCCGTAAGAAGGAAAAGGCAACCATTGGTTTCGCGACAGATAACTCCACTTCAGCGGTTGCTTTAAGAGTTCAGGATTTGAAGTCCCATCGGCCGATTTAAAAAGCAGGGATACCACTTCTCCTGGCTCGGCATTCTCAAGACCAATGTAAAGGCTGCCTTCGTCTTCATAGATAGGTAGCAGCGAAATGTTGGCCGACATCTTTAGCTGGTTTTGCAGATACGGGTGCCGTTCGGCACTTCCAAACGGTTCAACATGAAAAAACTGATTTAAGCGCTTGCTGAAATTCGTTTCAGTTTTAATATCAGCGCTGTTCAAATCCAGCGACGTGCCGGCTTCGTAATTAAGTGTAAGCTCTGCAATCTCCGGCGTATAAGGAGGATTAGGAAGTTTCCCTATCTCCAATGCATTTGCTTCCTCACTTTTTGTGCCGCGAACTTCGCTTTGTGTAATGTTATCACCATCCACATAGGAGGTGCCTTTGTCAATAGATGTTGATGTCTTGGCCGCTGCCGCTTTAATAGCCTGGGCGGTAAAAGAGGTTTGAAAATCTCCGTGGCCAAAATCAACACCGGCCAGTTTTAATCTAATAAACCCGCGACGGGTAGTTGTTGAATAATCATCCGATTCTTTAATTGCATTGGCATAATCCCAGCTCACGTTACCCAGGCCCCCGCCAACAACAGCTATTTTTCTGAAGGGAATCAAACCGGGTTTAACTGTTTTCAGCCGCTTAACAAATTCAGTACCGTTTGTGTTTTCAAAATATGCGTCACTATCCATTTTTTCAGGCAGATAGGCGTCAAACAGTCGTGCGCCTTCACTTTCTTCGTCGAGCAAGGGATACCATACCCTGCCATCAAGGATGGAAATATTTACTTTAAAATTTTCAGATTTCCGGGCATTACCCGAACTAATATAATTGTGATAATAGGATTCAAAGCCGCCGTAATCAGTTGGCAGGCCCTTCCAGTTAATGTTAATGGTCA
>CALMNJ010000504.1 GCA_937868675.1 uncultured Bacteroidota bacterium
GTCTTTTTAATTTTAATCGAAAATAACCTCCATTCCGAAGGTTATTTTTTTATTTATATAATTCCGTGGCAATTTTTTTTGCCGGTGATGGCAAATCACTTAATTTGTCTTATCCTTGGTATAGAATATCGTTTGCTGAAACTCCCTAACACTAACATAAACACTAAATAATAAATATGAACCATTCCATTTTTATTACCACAAGTACCTCGCTTGAAGGCTATCAGGTTACAAAACAACTGGGCCTTGTCAGGGGAATCACCGTGCGTTCGCGCAGCGTGTTGGGCAACATGGCCGGAAGTTTTATGATGATTTTCGGAGGGCGCAGCTCCATTTATACCGAGTTGTGCGAAAAAGCCCGCGAAGAAGCGCTCCAGCTTATGATAAAGCACGGACAACAGATGGGCTGCAATGCCATCATCAACATGCGTTACGATGCCAATGAAGTCATGGCCGGCCTCACCGAAGTGCTGGCATACGGTACTGCTGTTGTGGTAGAAAAGAAGCCTGTAGCAGACCGGTAGTTTACCACTTATAAACCGGCATTTTTATTTCGTGTATTAAGCCTTACTTTTGGGCTGCGATGCGTATTGTTATTTGTTTTTTGTTAATATCACTGGTCTCTAAAGCTCAACTCGACTCGGCGGCCAGTCTTCCTCTGGTGGGTGTGCACTTTGGTGGACAGTTGCCTTTTTCAGATATGGGCACACGGTTCGGACCAAATCTGGATGCCGGAGGCATGTTTGCCTACAAAACCAAACGTAATTGGATTTTTGGAGCCGAAGGAACTTATGGCTTTGGACGAAATGTGAAGGAAGATGTTTTAAAGAACCTGAAAACTACCGATGGTTTTGTGATTGATAACGAAGGGTATCCGGCCGATCTGCGCATCAGCGAACGTGTAGTTGGCGTGCATGTTTTTGGCGGAAAAATTTTTCACCTTACGGGCAGTAATATTAACTCGGGCATTGTGGCAACATTTGGCGCTGGGTATATGCAGCACAAAATAAACCTTTACGATGCTCAGCAGCGCATTGCCGCCGTGCATGGCGATCTTAAGTACGGGTACGACCGCTTAAGCAACGGCGTTTCGGTTTCGCAGTTTATTGGGTATCTCAACCTTAGCAACAACCGCCTGCTCAATTATTATTTCGGATTTACATTTTATGAGGCCTACACCAAAAGCATCCGTAAATTAAATTACGATACCGGTTTGCCCGATAAAAAATCACGCATTGATATTCTTTCTGGTTTCAGGGTAGGCTGGATATTACCACTTTACAAACGCACTCCCAACAATTTTTACGTAAACTAAGGCATGTTGCTCTACAACAGTATTGTTCGCCTCTACGCGCTGTTTATAAGACTCGCAGCACTGTGGGACCCGAAGGCAGCAAAATGGGTAAAAGGGCGCCGTAACTGGCAAACCGACTTACGCAGTAAAGCAGCGCAGTTGCCACAAAAACGAATCTGGATGCACTGTGCGTCGTATGGCGAGTTTGAACAGGGCCGCCCGCTGATGGATGCACTCATTAAAAAATATCCTTCGCACGCAGTCATCCTCAGTTTTTTTTCGCCCAGTGGTTACGAAGCATTTAGCAACAAAAGCGGGGCGCATCTTGTGTGCTACCTTCCGCTTGATACCAAACGTAATGCGCATCAGTTTATTCAAATCCTAAGGCCCGAACTGGCCGTATTTGTGAAATACGAGTTCTGGGTTAACTTTTTAACCGCACTCAAAAAAAACAAGATTCCCAGCTTTCTCGTTTCGGCAGTTTTTAAACCACACCATCCTTTCTTTAAATGGTACGGTGGCATTTTCAGGCGATCACTCACAGCGTTCAACCGCCTTTTTATTCAGGATACTGCCTCTGCACACATGCTCGACGCAATTGTGGTTAAACACTATGAAATAAGCGGAGACACTCGTTTTGACAGGGTAGTTGAGATTAAAAACAGGTTTACACCAGTGGAGTCAATAAGTGCATTTAAGGCAGGCAGCAAACTCATTGTAGCTGGCAGCACCTGGCCAAAGGATGAAGAATTGGTCATTGCGGCCTTTACCAAAATAAAACAACAGGGATTCAGGCTCTTGCTGGTGCCGCATGAAATAGATGACGCCAGCATACGCAGCACCGAAAGCAGATTAAAAAATGCAGGACTGCTTTACGAATTTTACACTTCCGGAAATCAAAATGTCAGCCCCGAAGTGCTGGTGCTTAACACCATGGGCTTGTTGTCAAAAACCTATCACTACGCCGATGTGGCTTACATTGGAGGAGGGTTTAATAACGGACTTCACAATACCCTCGAGCCTTCGGTGTTTGGCAATGGCGTGACCTTTTACGGCAATACTTACCAGCGCTATGTAGAGGCCGCAGAACTCGTTGAACTGGGCCTTGCGAAAACAGTAACAAATTCAGAAGAGCTTGCCAGTGCCTGGCTCGAATACTCAGGTGTTCTGAGAAAAGAAACGTCTCAAAAGCTGGCAGCGTTTTACGAAGAAAGGGTAAATGTCACGGCAAGAATACTGGTGGCAATGACCTCTTACATTCAATGAACCATGGTAAGGCTTTCGTGTTAATCCCTGATGGTTTTAAGGTAACCTGTCAGCTCGTTCAGGAAGCGGATCAAATCAAAGTTAGGGCCGCCTTTGATAATAATATCGGTATCGTTATACCTGTCGCTTCGCCCGCATTTTAGGCTCGCCGAAAGGGCAGAGGTTAGCGATGTGGCAAACAAATCAGTATCGGGGCAGGCATTTACCAGCACGTCAAACTGTTTGCCTTTGTATTCGGCAAGGGCAGTGCGTTTGGGCAATTTTAAAAACGAACGGTCTTTTTTAACGAGGCAGTGCCAATCAGCAAAACTGGGCTCTTTTATTTCTGTTTCAATGACAAAAACTTCCACATATTTTTTTGTGCTTTCAATGTATTTATCAAGCACACTTTTGTTTTTTACCTGATCGCTGCTTACTATCAGAGCCAACCGCTGGGCTTTGTCCCAGGGCACATATTTTTTTTTCCGTGACCTCGTGTCGCGGTTAACTCTCGATTTTACCAGTATTTCAGCAATCTGTTGCAACATGGTTT
Organism: uncultured Bacteroidota bacterium; assembly: GCA_937868675.1. Lineage (GTDB taxonomy): Bacteria > Bacteroidota > Bacteroidia > B-17B0 > Aurantibacillaceae > Aurantibacillus. Next base: position 3,093 of record CALMNJ010000504.1, read on the forward strand.
AAAAGAGCTTTTTAACCTCGTTTACAAAACGCGCTTCGGTTTTTTCAAGACCATCTGTGCTTTTGCCGCCCGCGGCATTCATGTGTCCGCCGCCGCTGAAATGGGCCCTGGCAAATTTATTGACGTCAATTTTGCCTTTACTCCTGAACGAGGTTTTGATATGGTCGCCACTCTCCTGAAACAACGCACACAGTTTAATGCCTTTTATAGAGAATGGATAATTAACCACCCCTTCCATATCACCCTTCTGATAGCCGTAAGACTTAAGTTCGGCTTCCGAAATGGTAAAATAAGCAACAGGGTAGCCCGGCACGAGTTTAAGCTTGTTGCTGAGAGCGTATCCCAGCAGTTTAATGCGCTCATAGCTGTAATTATCATATACAGCGCTGTAAATATCGTGGTGATTTATACCGGTTTTAAGCAATTCGGAAATAATGAGGTGGGTACGGTAGTTCACGCTTGGATACCTGAACAAACCGGTATCAGTCATAAAACCTGTATACAGGCAAGCGGCCATCTTCTTATCAATCAGATTTTTTTTGCCGAGGCCGGCTATAAAATCAAACACCAGTTCGCAGGTGCTGCAGGCTTCAACATCATAAAAGAAATAGCTTGCGTATGAATCGGGTTGCCGGTGATGGTCAATCAGAATTTTGGGTACCTTACATTCGGCCCGAATGGTTCCAAGTTTTTCGAGTCTTTTATAGGAATTAAAACCAAGTGTAAAAATGGCTTCAGCCGACTGGATGACCTTCAGTGATTTTTTTTCATCTTGCTGAAAATTAAGCACTTTGCTATTGCCCGGTAACCATCTTAAAAAATCGGGATAATCGTTAGGCACTATAACTGTGGCCTTTTTGCCCAGTTTTTGAAGAAAAAGGCAAAGCGCCAAACTACTCCCCATGGCATCACCATCAGGGCTCCAGTGCGTCACAATAACAAAATTTTGGTGCTTTTGAAGCAGCTTTTTAAACTGTGGGAAGCCTGTTTTTTTCTTTGTTTCCATGCAGGAGCCAAAATTAGCCTTTTAGCCCGGAAGACCCGGATAAAAAATCATTTTTTTGTATAAATCGTTATTTTATTTGTATATTTGGCCCTCCAAAATAAAAGAAAATAAAAGCATGTTAATTGTTCA
>CALMNJ010000505.1 GCA_937868675.1 uncultured Bacteroidota bacterium
AATAAGGAAATGGGGTTATCATCCTGGCAAAAACTCAGACAGAAAGGGGTCCAATCTTTGCCTTAACAGTAATTTTTAAACCCGGTTGAGAGTAACCTTATGACTATAGAATATTAAACATGCAAGGGACTTGCGAGATCAAGATTTCAGATGAAATGATCCTTTTTGAAATAATCAAGGATGGCATCAATCATCAGCTTGTTTTGCTGCCTGGGTTCCAGGTGTGGAATACTGTCTTTAATTTTCCAGTGCGGCCATCCGTCACTATCGCGCCCCTCGTATTCATAAAACCCGTAAGGTTCAAGCAGGGCACATATAGCAACGTGCATCACTTCAAGTTTTTCGTCCTTTCTGTACTTTTTATAAGGCTTGCTTAGTTCCTGCAAACCAATCACAAAAAGGATGGCGTCAAAATCCATTTCGGTACCGAAACGCTCTTGCAATTTATGCTGAAGTATGTCCCAATCGCTTTGCAGAATTGTAGGTTGATTTGATTAAGCCCAGTACAAAAGTAGACCGGAATTTCAGAATTTGGACTCCTTACAGCCAAAGTCAATAAAATCTAGTAACTCCTCCCTGCCTGTTTTTTTTTCGGCCGAGGTGATGAAAATATTTGGAAGGTCTTCCCATTTTTTAAGAAGTTCCTGTTCAACGTTCCGAATGTTTTTTGCCAGTTCGTTTTTGGAATTTTTATCCGACTTGGTGAAGATGATGCTAAAAGGTGTGTTATTTTCACCACACCATTCCATAAATTCCTCATCAATTTTTTGCAGGGGAAGCCGGCTGTCAATCAACACAAAGAGCGTGACGAGGTTTTCGCGCTTGCGGCAATAATCCTGAATCATGGCCTCAAATACCTGGCGTTTACTTTTACCCGTTTTGGCATAGCCATATCCGGGCAAATCAACCAGGAACCAGTTGTCGTTTATAAGGAAATGATTGATCAGTTGCGTTTTACCGGGAGTAGCCGAAGTTTTGGCAAGCTTACCGTTATTACACAACATATTGATGAGCGACGATTTACCAACGTTGCTCCGACCTATAAAGGCGAACTCAGGCAAATGCGTTTTAGGACAATCTTTAAGTCCTGCTGCACTTTGTTTGAATATTGCTTTTTTAACTTCCATCAGGCTTTTATCAAACCCTTTTCGATTAGATACGAATTCACATGTCTCTCCTTTTTACTTTCATAAATATCCGCCATCGTAACAAGAATCCCGGTTTCTTCAACCCCGCCAAAGCCTGGGTTTATTGCGGTACCAAAACTTTTCATCGTGGGACTAAGGCTCATATATGCGTTTACAAGGGGTGGAATATTTTCGCCCAATGCCCTCACTTTTTTATTAAGCAGGGCATGCCCGTCCTTGTAATTAAGTGATGAAAGTTCATTTATAAAACTTCCAACCTCAGTTTTTATTTGAACGCCGTGTATAGGTGTCACCAGGTTATCCTTGTCAGGGAAATAGTGTTTCATAAAAGAAAGGATATAATCGCGCGCCTCTATATTAAAATCAGTATACATGGTCACTTTTCCGTAAAAATGCCTTTGCGAAGGGTTGTCAACCAAAATAGCGCCCAGGCCATCCCACAGGTTGTCAAGACTGAAGAGTCCTTTGCGCATGTTCTCGCCGGGTTGGTACAGAGGCTGAATAAAAGAACGGCCTAACTCAATTGTATACGGAACATACTCGTTGTAAAATTTTGGGCTGAATTCAAACAGCTCGGTGGTGGCAAGATGTACTTTACCATTTCTGAACTCGGCGTCACGACACAAAATAAAACGATATGCGCCCACAATTTCGCGGTCGGTTGGATTCCAAACCAGTAATTGCTGATAAGGATGTTCGGAGGTATCAAACTCGTCAATATCTATCGCCAGCCCGGTACCCCCTCCGGCATGACGAAAGGTAACCTCGCGCAAACGGCCAATTTCGCGCATTACCTGCGGCGAATTTAGGTGCGTAACGATGTAAATTTCGTTATTGCCGTTGTTGGTCTTGCGCACATACCTGTTTGTGTTGAGCTCGTCCAGTAAGGCTTCTCTGCTTACTTTTTCAATTATCTCCTCCATGGTGTTGCGTAAATATACAATATAAATAAAATGGGCAGTTTAAGGCAATAGGATTTTTTAATTACCTTTAACATGCCGATGTCCTCAACCCTGATTTATAACGCACTGGTGTGTCTTTTTTTGTTTGGTACAAGGCTCCTGTCACAAAATGTTCCCGGACTCGAAATGCAGCTAAACAGTACTCCTGAGCAGTGCGATAAGGCTGTTGCATCAATTACCATTAAAGGGCTTCTAACTTCCGATTCGGTTGCCATACATTGGAGTACAGGTGAGCGTAATACCGTGCAAATAAGCCAGGTTCAGGCGGGCGATCACAATCTGGCTGTATTTGTAAAACGGAAAGAGAACAATAAAGTGCTGATAAAAGACACACTGATTTACTTCACGATTCAAAAAGCAGACTGCCCCATTATCATCCCAAAATATTTTTCGCCAAACGACGATCAGTACAACGATGTGATGGTGATTGGCAACCTTGATCGTTATCCCGATTTTGAGTTAGAGGTTTTTAATAAACTGGGGCAAAGGG
>CALMNJ010000506.1 GCA_937868675.1 uncultured Bacteroidota bacterium
TGGAAGTAACTATAAATGGTAGTAATTTAGTGCTATAAATTGTAGTAATGAGCAAAATAGCATCCAACATCCGTTTTTTACGTCAGATGAAAGGGCTTTCGCAGGAACAGCTGGCTGACGAACTTAGAATAACCCGTTCGCGTGTGGGTGGATATGAGGAGGCCCGCAACGAGCCGCCGATTGATATTCTGATACGCCTTTCGGAATATTTTCACGTGGCCATTGACGCAATGGTGCGTGGCGATTTGAAAAAAACCAATCTGGACGGGCTGATGAAGCTTGGGAAAAACCGTATTCTGTTTCCTATTTTATTAGACAATGAAGGCAACGATATGGTGGAACTCATACCGCTTAAGGCTTCGGCGGGGTATTTAAAAGGATATGCTGACCCTGAATACATAGAGCGGTTGCCACAAATGAAACTTCCGTTTTTGCCAACCGGAAAACACCGGGCCTTTCCTATTAAGGGCGATAGCATGCCGCCCATTAAAGAAGGTTCGTTTGTGATTGCAAAATATCTGGAACGTATTGAAGACCTGCGTCCCGGCCATACATACGTTGTGGTAACAAAGGACGACGGGCTTTCGTATAAGCGCATTATGAATTATAATAAGCGCGACGGAACCATGGAGTTGCACTCGGATAATAAAATCTATCAGCCGTATAAAGTGCGTGTAAGCGATGTGCTGGAGCTTTGGGAGTACACCTGCTGCATAAATATGAACCAGTACGACGATGCCGAGCTTAATCTGGACAGTATTATGAATATGCTGAAGGGGCTTAAGGTGGAAATAGCGGGGATTAAAAAAACCAGCGGTAAAGCATAAACCTTGGGGGTGAAAAATTGGATGCTGGTTTTACTGAGCCTTTTTGTACTGGCAGTCGAAGGCGTTACGGTGCAGGCTCAGAGCCTTAATGCCGGGGTGCTTGAGTGTACTTTTAAGGGCGACAAGGCAAAAAAAATCAGTGTAAGAAAACTGATGAAATTCAGGAGAAAAGCCATGTACTTTAATCCTTTGAGTTATGTGGGAGCCGGGTTAATGTTTGCCTATCAGAATAGCATATCCGAACAGATGCAAACAAACTGCATGTACGAAATAAGCTGTTCGGAGTACACAAAACGTTCTATTCAGGAATCCGGAATTGTGGCTGGGGTTTTAAAAGGGTTTTATCAGCTAAGTGAGTGTCATCCGGCTGCGTTGTACGAGCACCCCAGGTCGTTTATAAACGGTGGCAAAATCATTAACCGTATTGAGGGCGCGAAAAAATAAGCTGCTTCTGGCCTTACTCTTTCCCTGGCTGATGCAGGCGCAGGTTAATCTTTCTTTTATCAGGCATCTCGAAAGTCAGGGACTTAGGGTTGAAAACAGAGCGTACCTGAATGCCATTGGGGGCAACACCGATTCGCTGCATTACGCCGAAGCGCGTTTTTATCTTCATTACTTCAACGATTCGGCATTTATATATCATTACAAACTTAGTCGCCGCCTTTGTAAAGCGGATGAGCAGATCATGCAACAGGCTTCGATACTGATGTTGAATGCCGACGATGCAAAATACCGCAGGGAGTGGTTTGAAACGATAGATACTTCGGCCACAGGCAACATTCTCAAAAAAATAAGATTGGCGTATTTCGCGGCAGAAGATCCGCTTAATTTTAAAAACGATTTTGAGAAAAGCGAACTCAGCGATTCGTTTGGTGAATACTATGGGGTGATGCGCAAAAAACCGGCTCTGGCTGCGGCCATGTCGGTGCTGGTGCCGGGTTTGGGTAAAATTTATGCCGGAAAAACCGTGTCGGGAATCAACGGATTTATTATTAATGGAGTTTATGCGGTGCAAACCTGGGAAAGCAATAAACGGCTCGGGATGTATCATCCGCTTACCTTATTTAATGCCGGAACGCTGGCGGCATTTTACCTTTCCAATATTTACGGAAGTTATAAAAGTATTATTGACCTGCGCCGGGAGCGCAAAAAGCAATTTATTAAAGATGCGACGTTCCTGTATAATTAATTTTTTTCTGGCGCTGACCTCGTTTTCAGCCTACGCCCAAAAGGCGATGCCCGACAGTTTGTTGTATTACGAATGGCAATTTTACAATGGCGGGCAGCGAGAGGAGGTATTGCTGGATAAACTACAGTATCAGTTGCAGTTATCAGGGTTTAACGAGGCTTATCCAACGGCGCTCCGTATAAAGCCTGAAAAAATCGGTGATCCGGCGCAACGCGTCAATTTTTATCACAATGCCGCCCTTCTTGCTTATTTAAACAGCGATGAGGGGCGTTGCAGGCTGTTTCTGGACAAGCTTGAACAGGAGGCCGGAAAACTGGAAACGGATGAAACATTGTTGCAAATACTTGCCAACCGCAATCACGATACGGATTTGGTAAGACAGAAGATAAACATCCTGTCAGCCAACGATACCATTTTTTCGAAACTATTGTGTTTTAATAAACTTGCGGGTTATGAACGAAAACACCTGAACCGGTATCTGATTTCATCGGCTATTATTCCGGGGAGTGGCACTGCACTTAACGGCGAACCCCTGAGAGGTGCATTATCACTTGCGCTGAGTGCTGCCTCGGCTTACGGAATCGGGATGCTATGGCAGTACGGTTTAAAACTCAACGCTGTTTTTCTGGGTGGAAATATTGGACTTAAATTTTATACGGGCAATATACGTTTAACCAAAAAAGCGTTTGAACGAAAAGAAAAACGGCAGCGTGCAAAACTGGCTCAGCCGTGCGAGGCGGCGCTAAAAAAAGTGCTTGAGCAATATCCGCTTAATTGGAAGGGGATATAGTGCCCATAAAACCATTGCCCTTTTTAAAATTACCACTGTTGGCGAATATGATATACAGTGGCGGGCAAAGGCAGGAAAAATATACCCCTGGCTTATTTTTGAGGTTGGCGCATTCGGTAAACATCTGATTGTCGTAAATCCAGATATTGGTGGCGCTCACGTATTTGGCATTTTCAGGTTTGGTGCCCAGATTATTCACCTGATACTCTGTTTTTTTGTAGTCGCCCGAATTTCCTTCGAACACTGCATACTCGAGGCGGTCGCGGACTTCTTTTCTGGATTTACGGGAGCGCGAATTTTTCTTTTCTGAATTGGCCCGGTATTCCGACCCGTAAACGGCATAGTATTTGTTTTTTTCTGAGATTACCGAAAGGTCCGGAATGTTCCAGCCGCTGTAGGTTTTTATCCGATCCAGATTGGAAGCCCAAACCATGTTGCCGTTAACATCAAATTTAAATGCGGTGATGTTGCGTTTCGTACAATAATAATGAGTAACACAGTTTTGTGAACCATTGGGCCCTGTTGTACAGGTAGTTTGCTGCCAGTTACGCATAATGGTGCAAAACAGCAGCGTGTTGCCGCCCTCTGTAAAAACACTTTCAATCACATAGTTATCGTCAATGCTTTCCATATCGGAGGCTTTCGCTTTTTTATTCTGGAAAGCGCCACCCTGCTTCTGATCCTCTTTATCTGAGGCATATAGTTTGTCAAGAAACGCTCTGTCGAAATACGTGAATTTAGGTTCTTCGATGCTAAAGTTGCGGCTCTCGCAGGTCATGTAAAAAATACCGTGTGTGTCTTTTCCTTTGGGGTCTTTTTCCAAATCAGAAAAAAAGCCATAAAGCCTTACCGTGCTTTTTGTCACGATCCATGAAAAATTAAAGGTGTTTTTATCTTTGAATTTAATGTTGAAGTATTTCATGTCGCCGGTTTCGGGCGCTATCTGAATAAGCACCGGGTAAACACTGGCTTCGCCTTTGCGCAGCGATTTTTTTTCCTCGTCGCTTACTTTCACCATATCTTTAACGTAGAGATAACCGTCGTTGCCCTGCTCGTAGGTGCAGATGAGCGTGGCAGAATTATCGCTCCGGCGATTTTTTGTGATGATGATGGGAAGCGTAACCTGTCCGGAATTAACGAGCGAAAGGTCTTCGTTAATAAGCTTGTATTCAAGCCGGAGATTTTCGCCCTCTTTTGTAACGGCAAATTCACGACCAATAATAATTTTGTTTCCAATTTTGCCATTGTTGACAATCAGAAGGTTGTCGGTGGCTTTTTTAGAGGAATTTATTTCATAAATTTTTTTGAGCTTGCTGATGCGCGAAAGCTTGTTATCGAATGTTTCGGCATAAATTTCAATGACCCCTTTTTCCTCTTTGGTCCATAAAATGTAAATCAGGTTTTCGAGCACAAGGGTGCGGTAATACCTCATGTCGTCCTTTTGCTTATCGGGCACGTACCCGTATATTCTGGCTTCGGCCACCCGGCTCATGCCGTCGCGGTTAAATGCCACGAGTTTGATTCGTTTATCGCTGTTTATGCCGCCATACCCCTTGTGATTAAATTTAGCATAAGTGTATTTGCTGTTGGCGCCAATAAACTGACTGAAAAAACCGTCGAGTTTGTTGTCGTACATCATGCGTTCGCTCCATTTTACGTCAATGGATTGAGACCACAAGTGGCCCGCCATAAGAAAGAGAATGATATAGGAAAATCGTTTCATATTTAAGCGTGTCTAAAATTAAAAACCAAACCCAAAACTATAGCTAAAGTTAATAGCTGGGTATAGGTTTACCGAAAGCTCCTTGTCGGTTCGTATAACTTTATAAGGTGTTGATCCGCTTCCGGTAATCTTGTCAAACTCGGTGTAATTAACAACTTTAAAGCCTAAGTTAAATGCGATTTCATGCACTAATTTGTTTTTCTTGCCACCGATAAATTGATAGCCGTAGCCCAGCGAATAACCATTCATGCGGTAGAAAAGCCTGTTGTCGCCAATCAACGGATAATCTCCTACCTTACTTTGTACATGGTATTCGAAGGTTTCGCGGCGGTAAAAAAACTCAAAAAAACCACCATCAAAAGCTGTTCCCGAAAAATAAACCCGAAGGCCTCCCGATAAAAGAACACTGGAATCGTAATAATCGGAGTTGTTGTATAATGTTGATAGGTCAATAACATTATTGCCTGCTCCTCCCAAAAGTCCAAGGCTTCCTAAATAGGTTCCCTGTATAAAATCACCACCAAAGGCTTTGCCTACGCCAAGGATTATTGTTACCGGTTTGAACAACCTGCGCTCATAGCTAAAATAAAGTTTCTGGCGTATCAGCATGGTTGGGGTGTACTTCAAGCTGTTTCCAAAGGATACTTCTTTTTCAGACCCGCCACCATCGCGGTTTATTTGTGTCATGTTAAACGGTGAATTTTCGTTTGGTGTGTATTTTTTGTCGAGCTCCGGGTCGGTAGTTTGTGATTGAAGAAGCCGGGAACTAAAAAAAAGGAGAAGAAAAGCTAGATAACGCATTTGAAAACTAATTTATTTTAATAAGCACTACATAGTTGGTATGTAC
>CALMNJ010000507.1 GCA_937868675.1 uncultured Bacteroidota bacterium
TATTTATAAAACCTTCTTTTCGATTCTATTTTTAGTATTCGCATCAGGCTGTGCTAAAAAAAGCTTGCACTTAAAATCGGCCGAAGGGAAGCTGTTGGATGCCACCGGGCTCGACGGCTGTGGCTATATTATATTGCTGGATAAGCCAGATGCAAACGGGGCTGGCAACCTCGAGGTGCTAAACAGCATCAGCGGATTTCAGGTACACGACGGCGACCGGGTAAGCTGCACCTACATTGAGATGAGCACCGCCAGCGTATGCATGGTGGGTACCACTGTAAAAATCATTTCCATAAAACGAAATTAGCGCCTTTTGCCGGTACCAATGGTGCAATAAAAGTTATTAAAAAAACAACCTAAACCTTCTCTTTTTAGTAAATTAGCCCTTTATTTTTTGACAGAATCATGAGCAAAGCGGACGTACTTTTGGGTTTGCAGTGGGGCGACGAAGGCAAAGGAAAAATTGTTGATGTACTCACCCCCGATTATGATATTATTGCACGTTTTCAGGGCGGGCCCAACGCCGGCCACACGCTCGAGTTTAACGGCATAAAACATGTGCTGCACACTATCCCAAGTGGCATTTTTCATCCCACCGCCACCAACGTGGTTGGCAATGGCGTGGTGATTGACCCGATTGTGTTTAAAAAAGAAATTGACGCGCTGGTAAAACTGGGTGTGGATGTGAACAGCAAACTGGTCATCAGCAAACGCGCACACCTTATCCTGCCCACGCATATTTTTCTCGATAAAGCCAGCGAAGCTTCCAAGGGCGAAAAAAAGATTGGCTCCACCCAAAAAGGGATTGGTCCAACCTACATGGACAAAACCGGACGAAATGGCTTACGTGTGGGCGATATTGAAACCCGTGAGTTCAGGGATAAATACAACATACTCGTTGAAAAACACAAGCAGCTTCTTTCGTTTCATAATTACGAATACAATCTGGGTCCCGAAGAGGACAAATGGTTTGAAGCCATTGAATCGCTTAAACAGTTGCAGTTTGTAGAAACCGAACACTTCATTAACCAGGCCATCAAGAACGGCAAGCGCGTGCTGGCCGAAGGTGCGCAGGGGAGCCTCCTTGATATTGATTTTGGATCGTATCCCTTTGTAACCAGCAGCAACACCATATGCGCCGGGGCCTGCAACGGGCTTGGCATTGCACCCAACAAAATAGGCAACGTTATCGGCATCTTTAAAGCATACTGTACCCGTGTGGGCAGCGGTCCCTTTCCAACCGAACTAAATAACGAATTGGGCGAAAACATGCGCAAAATAGGCAACGAGTACGGAAGCACCACCGGACGCCCACGCCGCACGGGCTGGCTCGACATACCGGCGCTTAACTATGCCGTGATGGTAAACGGGGTTACGGAACTGATGATGATGAAAGCCGATGTGTTGAGCAGTTTCAACGATATTGAGGTGTGCACACATTACGATTACAACGGTAAGCTTATTGACTACCTTCCTTACAATATTGATCCCAATTACCTGAAGCCGGTTACCATAAAAATGAAAGGCTGGAATACGGATCTCACCAATATTGACAGCAGGGAAAAACTTCCGGAAGCATTGATCGAATATATCCGTTTCATCGAAAAAAGCGTAGGCGCGCCTATTACCATTGTTTCGGTTGGTCCCGACAGAAAACAAACCATCCGTATGTAAGTGCCACAGCTTTTGACGCCTCCTGTATCGGCGCTTAAGTACTTACGAGATTGAATTTGTTTTTGATTGAACTCAATCCATTACAGCGGATATGTTCAGTTGCTTTTTCACACCATTTAATTCAAATGATACCTCAGCAATTTACGCTCCACGTAATAATTGCTTGTTGAAAACACATAGGTATCATAAACAAGCCCAACGTGCGAAGCGTATTTTGCATGACTTACTTTTGGATCAACAATGCCTGAGGGCACCTGCCCTTTGTACTGATGGATTATTTTTTGCGCATCAAGTACGCTGAAATTTCCTGCGGGAACGGTAATATTGGGATTACTCTGATTCATCATTACATAGTGGCGATACATGGTGTCTGGTGCGGCGGGCGGATTGTTTAGGATCGTATATCCCGAATCAATGTATGATGTAAAATCCTGCGACGAGAAAATTTTCCTGCCATTCGAATCCATAATATAATGCAGCGAATCGCGCAAATACGTGAAGGAATTCAAAAACCCGTTGAAGTACTTATAATACCGAAAGCCACCAATCAGTGTGTCGCCCGACACATACGAACTGTCGGTTCCCGCAGCAATGGTGCTGCTGCCATTAACACCGGTTTGCCCGTACACCCAGTAGTTACCGGTTTTAAGAGCCGAGTAGCTTGCATAAACAGGTGCCGAAGGTTGCGGCGTATCGGTTGTTTGGCTAGTTGAAGACTTAGATTTACGGCAGGAGCAAAAGAGTATTACACCGAGCACAAAGGTGCTCGCCACAGCCATTCTTTTCATGTGTTTGGAAGTTTATGTTTTGTTTGGGAACGAGCGAAGTTTTAATTTATTGTATCGGCTCCTGATTTGATATTTCCCGCGCTGCATATTTTTCCAGTTTACGCGAACGCAACATCATGATACATCCAATAATGATAAACGGGATGCTGAGTATCTGCCCCATGTTAAGCGCCATACCTTGCTCAAATTCCACCTGCTCCACTTTAAAAAACTCGTCAATAAACCGCTCGGTAAAAAGCAGTACGCAAAAAATACCAAACATAAAACCTGGTCCTACTTTGTTGCGTTTACTTTTCCAGAGCCAGAACATCACAAAAAACAGAATCAGACAAAATACAGCCTCGTAAAGCTGCGCAGGATGGCGGGGCGGAACTGGAATGCCCCGGTGCATCAGGTTAATGTGGTCCACATCATTGTTGTTGAAAAGAAAGGCCCAGGGCACATTGGTAACACTCCCAACAATTTCGCCGTTAATCAGATTTCCAAGCCGGATACACATGCCGGCAACAGGCACTACAATCACCATTCGGTCAAATAGCCAAAGTTGTCGTTCTTTGGTTTTGCGGCAATACAAAATCATGGCAATAATAATTCCCAGAGCGCCGCCATGGCTGGCCAATCCGCTAAACGGTGGCGTAATCATTGAAACAAACCATTCCCATGGGTCGCTGAACAGAAGGTCGGGTTCATAAAAAAGATAGTGCCCAACGCGTGCGCCTAATACTGTACCAACAATAATGTAAATGGTAAGCATATCGAGTTGTTTAGCCGTGCGGCCTTCGGTTTGATAGACTTTGTTCATTACCACAAAGCTGAGTATAAAGGCCACGGCCCACAACAGCCCGTACCATCTCACCGGCCAGTCAATACCGGGAATAGTAAAAATATCGGGGTTGGGATTCCAGTCAATGAAATTCGAAATCATAGAGTGTAAAAATAACTATTTAAACGCGGGGGGAGAAATGTTGAAAACTGATATTCGCCAAATCAGGGTGTGGTAGCCTGTTTCTTAAAATCTTTACTTTCCGGATTTTTAATTTTTTATTTCTAAATTTGCCCTATAAT
>CALMNJ010000508.1 GCA_937868675.1 uncultured Bacteroidota bacterium
GTAATCATAAATCTTTGATTTAAAATTATTGCTGTATGTCGAAACCGATCCGTCCTGATGTGAAACGGAAGCGTCTCCGTTGTGGTATAAACACAAGTCAAGCTGGTCTTTGTTTTGTTTATGATAATACTCCTCGTAGTATTTGTCGTAAACCTCGGTGAGGTTATACACGCCCCAATATTTTCCGTTCACAAAAGACAGTACTGGTTTTATGTGAAGCGGATTTACATTGAGGCTGTAATTAATGGCAAGACTTTGCATAAACACATCACGAAGTCCGGTACCAGCTGGCTGGTCTGCAGTTCCTCCAATGGGAGGCGAACAGCTTTCTATTCCGCCGGCCTTCATATGAAGGGTAGGGAATATTGTGCGGCTGCTTGTACCCAGTACGGCCTGATTGAAAATGTTTCCTCTGAAATCACAGCCAAATCCCTGCTTGTCGTCAATGGTGACGTAGTACCCTTTTTGAGTGGTGAGCCAGCTTTCGTTAATTGGTCTGTTGAGCAAGCCATATCCCTCGGTAACCTGACTATGGTAATCAAAGTACTCTACATGCACCGTAGTAGATGCAGGCAAACCCTGCGAATTGAACCAGGCCGTATCACCACTCAGATTGTCCATAGCCATTGACATGACGCCAAATTCTTTACTGAAATTTTGATGATCGGGGCTAAGGAAATAGGTGTTGGTTTCACAGAAGCTTTCAAGAAAATCGTTCGGGCAACTTATAATAGGGTTGTTTCTTGGCACCGAAACCATCCTGAGGATGGATGTTTCAGTAATAGGAATACCGGTGGTTGAGTCAATGTAACGGGTCCAGCTTGGTGGGCGCGGATAGTCACCGTTCGTAGTGTAGTAAAGATTGTAGCAGGGAAAGGTTGTGGTATCGTAGGTAGTGCCGTTTATTTTAGCATAAATTATCTGTGCCCCGTCAGCCTGAAAGCCGCCGGCATTTACTGTTTTGGTGAAGGTTTGAGCAATGGTAGATGAGGCAGTGGACGGAAACATGGATGGTTTTGGCGTGTAGCCACTATAATTGTTGGTAAGCGGGTTTGGTGCCAGGTGAGAGTTAGTGGTATAAAGCCGCCAGTTTTTTACATCAGATGAGCTGTAATCCACCCTTCCCCAGGTATGCCCCGCTTTGGTTTTCATCACCGGCACAATGTCCCACACAGCCCCTGAAGGACTTGTTAGAATCAGCGTTTCGTTTTTGCATTGATCAAGCGTGAAATTGGCGTGGGTATTCCCGTTAACTGTCACATCGCGGCCCGAAAGCCAGATAATCTTGAGCTCGCCCGAATTCATGACATAGTTGTTCGGGAATTTCCACATTTTAAGGTTGTTGGGGTCGTTGCTAAGATAGTAGCCGGTAAGGTTTACCTGACTTGTGTGGCCGTTGTACAATTCCACCCAATCACTCAGCTGACCGAAGTTATCGGCCGGACCTGAAATGTTGGAGGCACAATACTCATTGAGCGCCGGCACAACACTTGGGTTGGGAACGATCTGGGCCTTAACAACAAATGTGGTCGCAAATGTTAAAAAAACAAACAGAGCCAGCAAGCGATTTCTTTTCATATAAAATATTAAAACGTTTAGGTCAAATAGTACCTTTCAAATATACACAAATGCTTTACAAATCTCAAAAATCAGCCTCATTCGCAAGAGTTCCTGACTCACCATAACACTATTTGTCAAAAGCTCTTTGTTAATTGCCTTAAAAAAAGCCTAACTTTACCGCCTCTTGGTATGAGCGATACGATCCATCATGAGTGCGGTGTAACATTGATCAGGCTTCTTAAACCTGTAGATTATTACAAACAAAAATACGGTGCGGCGCGCTATGGCCTGCACAAGCTTTACCAGATCATGGAAAAGATGATAAACCGGGGTCAGGACGGTGCAGGAGTAGCCACTATTAAACTTGACGCCGAACCCGGGACCACCTATATTGACAGGCTCCGCTCGGTGGAGCCAAAGGCCACGCATCATATTTTCTCGCAGATTAATCAGCATTTCATTGAGGCTCAGACAGAGAATCCTGAAGAATATAAAAGCGGATCCTGGCAAAAAAACAATATCCCTTTTCTTGGTGAAGTCATGCTGGGTCACCTGCGTTACGGCACCTTTGGCAAAAATGGCGTTCAAACGTGTCACCCCTTCAAACGTCAGAACAACTGGATGAGCCGCAACCTGGTGGTGGCCGGCAACTTCAACCTTACCAATGTGGATGAACTCTTTCAGCATCTGGTTGAGCTGGGTCAGCACCCGGTTGAGAGAGCCGATACGGTAACTGTAATGGAAAAAATCGGGCACTTTCTTGACCGTGAGAATGACCGTTTATTCAAAATCTTTAAGGAAGCGAACGATAAAAACTACGAAATAAGTAAACTCATACAGGAAAACCTTGACGTAGCCGGAATTTTGAGGGAGAGCAGTAAAAAATGGGATGGTGGCTACGTGATGTGCGGTATGGTTGGACACGGTGATGCCTTTGTGCTGCGCGACCCCAATGGCATACGCCCTGCATTTTATTACCACGATGATGAGGTGATTGTAGTGGCCAGTGAACGGCCGGTGATTCAAACCGTGTTTAATGTGCCCTTTGAAAGCATTAATGAGGTGAAGCCTGGCCACGCGCTGATTATTAAAAAGAACGGCAGCTTTAAACAGGAGGAGATTATTGAAGCGGAGCAGCGCCTCTCATGCACATTTGAACGTATATACTTTAGCCGTGGCAACGACGCGGAAATATATAGAGAGCGCATCAAGCTGGGTGAAAACCTGACTGAAAATGTGCTCCGGGCTGTAAATTACGATATTGAAAAAACGGTTTTCGGATTTATCCCGAATACCGCCGAGCTGGCCTTCAGTGGTTTGGTGAAGGGAATTCACGACTACTCCAACCGTAAAAAAGCGTCTCAAATTGCGGCGCTTAACGGACGGTTCTCGGCAGGTGAGGTAGAAAAAATACTTTCGGTACATCCACGCATTGATAAGGTGGTTCTGAAAGATGTTAAGCAGCGCACTTTTATCACAAGCGACGAAAGCCGCGACCTTCTGGTAAACCTCGGTTACGACGTTACCTACGGTACTGTGGAAAAGGACGTGGATACCCTGGTTGTGCTTGACGACAGCATTGTTCGGGGCACAACCCTTAAACAAAGTATCTTAAGAATACTGGATCGCCTGCACCCAAAAAAGATCATTGTGGTGAGTTCTGCTCCTCAGATACGTTACCCGGACTGTTATGGCATTGATATGGCTGTACTTGGTAAGTTTGTTGCCTTTGAGGCAGCGGTGGCATTGGTAAAAGAAACCGGTCAGGAACAAAAACTGAACGCGCTTTACCTGCGTGCAAAAGAGGAGCTTAAAAAGCCTAAGGAAGAACAGGTAAATCTGGTGAAAGAAATTTATGCGCCATTCAGCGATGAACAGGTTTCGGAAATGATAGCCAGACTTATAAAACCGGCAGGATTGAATGCCGAACTTCAAATTATTTATCAGGGTCTTGACGGTTTGCACAATGCCTGTCCGAATCATAAAGGCGACTGGTACTTTAGTGGAAACTATCCTACACCGGGTGGTAATAAAGTAAGCAACCAGGCCTTTGTAAATTATATGGAAGGCAGCAGCAAGCGGGCTTATTAATTCCGATCAAAAATCTTAGTAACTGTTAGGTGGAATTTTATTTTTTGGGCGTGCCCTTTCAGGTCGGGCTTTCCGCTCCAAGTCCTCGTTCCGTTGTCGCTTCACTGTGGGCTTTCCGCTGCAATCCCCACGCAGCTATTCGTTGCCTCGCACAGGCCCGCTCATTGCGCCACCGGCGCAATGCCGCCCTCACGCGGCAAACCGGCTATCTCGATATAATAAACCGCCGGCTAACGGTTTCAGAACTGCCGCTTTTTAAAAGCAGGGTGTAAACCCCTTCGGGAAAATCGGTCGTTTCAATTTCAGCCTCGCTGTCTTTCAGGCTTACATTTACTACTCTACTTACCACCTGCCCCAAAGCGTTTCTTATTTCAAGAGTAAAGTCTTGTGTCTTGTATCCTTCGTCCTTAATCTGCAAATGCAGCACATCCCCCGCCGGCACCGGCCAAATCTGCAATCTATCATCTGCAATCTGCAAGCTGTTTAACCCAACAAGGTTCATATACACCACTACCGTATCCCACTTTACCCCGCTGCACCAGAGCTGCTGACGCACTACATAAGTGGTGGTAACAACAGGCTTTACGTAAAGGCCCGCCACCGTATCCATAGCAGGTGTGGTGGGCGTAATGCTGGCTGGCAACTTATACCACTGGCAGGCTTCATCAATGCCCACATCGGGCTGCCGGCCAATAAAGGTGCTATCGCCGGGAGCTATGGACTGGTCGGGGCCGGCATAAGCGGGTAAGTCAATGTCAATGCACGACACGTCGTCAATCAGTACATCGGTCCACTGCTGGGGATAGTATTGTCCACCTATCGAGGTGGTGCTTACCGCATTGTCGGCCAAAAAATTGCCCAGCAGGGCGTATTTCTCGCTGCCGCTTGCCACAAAGGTGCCTGTTATAGGCACCCAGTTCAGCGTATCCTTTATCACATTGCCGGCAGGGTTTTTTACCTGCGGGGTTATGTATGTAAGCGGTATGGTGCATTTGCTAATGGTATCAATGCTGTTATCGCCAAAATAGGCACCGAAGCCATCCATGCCATAAGGACTTTCGTTTGTAATATTCACATAAAACTTTACACAATAGATTTTACCCGCCCCCAATGTTTTTTTTAATCGGTTTTTTGGGTAGCCCCTTCCGCAAAGATTAGGGCAATACCAGGTTGAAACAATATAGGCATTTCCACTATTTGGAAACTGAAAAGAATTAACATTATGAGGCACATTATTATTGCAAGTGCTATAGTACCCACCACCAAAACTTACAGAATCAATACTTAACCAGTACTTAGCTAAAGTTAAAGGATGAGAAGGCCCAGCGCAACTATAATTATCCTCAAAACCGCCGTTACTGATATAATTAGTTACCTGCCCTTGTAAAATGGAATAAAAAAACAGAACGCACAACAGCGCGTTCTGTTTTTTTAAGTAAAAAAATCGCCGCTTATTTTGCAATAAGCAGTTTTTTAATAAGTTTTTCATTCCGGCTATTGGTAATTGTTGCAAGGTAAGCGCCGTTGGCCAGCGGTAGCTCTAAGTTAGCCATAAAACCCGATGTTTTCAAGCTTTGCTGCAACAATGTGCGTCCGCTCATGTCTTTAATTATTACGTTCAGAACTTCCGATTCGTTTTTGCTTACCAGGGTTACGGCATTATCAGCAGGGTTAGGGTACAGGCCCACATCCCATTGTTTATTTTGCTGCTGTGCAAGGCCCGTGGGCGCCATGCGGTAGCTTACGCCCCCGCCCCCGTTACAGCCCTCGTAAATCAAATGAGCATTGTAAATGTAATTGTACAGGGCCCTGGCCTGGTGCACGCAGGCCCCGGCCTCGGCGGGGCACAGAACCGCCAGGTTATATAAGGTGGTGCTGTCGCTGCCGCTTAGCGTACCGTATTGCATAAAGCCTGCATACAGGCTGTAATAGCTCAGGTAATTGCTCTCCACATTATTGGTAGCCGTTATGCCCGACAGAATACTCAGCGCATCGCTGTAATAGCCCGCATACAGTGTGTCTTCCGCCTGCATAAAATAATCGAAGCTGTTGCCCGTCCGCCATACCGATGTAGCGTTTAGTTATTATTCTTCCAGAACGCTCAGTTGAGCAATGGCATCAATTTGTATGGTGCGTTTTCCGCTGCCGTTGCCAGGAATAAAAAACTCGGAGCTGAAGTGTTTGCCGGAATGTGAAATGCAGGTGAATTTATATTGCCCTCGTTTCAGATGCCTGAAATCGGTTTCTTTTTCGGGAGCAACATTGGTAAACACAATGGTTTTGTTGCCAATAATTACCGAGTCCATCGCTTCGGTATAATAATTAACGAAGCGCACGTCGTATCCCTTGCTGCAGGAACACAAAAGCAGGGTAAAACTAATCAGTACGAATTTTGAAAAGGAACTAAAGGCCATATCAGAATTTACGGTTAAGTTCTCGTTCCACGTCACGCTTTTTGATATCCTCCCGCTTATCGAAAGCTTTTTTACCGCGCGCCAGGGCGATGTTTATTTTGGCAAAGCCTTTGTCGCTGATAAAAAGTTTTACGGGTACAATGGTAAGTCCCTGATCTTTTACGCTCTTAAGCAGTCTGGTAAGTTCATGACGGTTCAGCAGGAGTTTTCTTTCCCGTGTAGGCTCATGGTTGTAAAACGAAGCGTTTTCGTATTCGGTAATATGAAAGTTTCGGATAAAGAGTTCGTCGTTCTTAAAATAACAATAGCTGTCGGCCAGTCCTGCCTTTCCTTCGCGAATGGATTTTATTTCGGTGCCTTTTAGCACAATACCTGCAGTGTAGGTTTCCAGAAACTGGTAATCAAACCGAGCTTTGCGGTTTTCAATGTTCACTGTATTGCTTAATTTAGACACTTTGCAAAGGTACAAAATAATATGCCCCGCATACAATTAAACAAGGCCGGAATCCAAGATACAGAGGTAATTGAGCGGCTGGCTGTAAAAATATGGAACCAGCATTACCCATCAATTATTACACAGGAGCAAATAAACTATATGCTGAACAGGTCCTATAATCAGGAGAGCCTCAGGCAGCAGTTAACGGAGCTTGGTCATCAGTTTTTTCTTATTCGAAACGATGATAAAACTATTGGGTTTGTTTCTGTACACATGGAAGACAAAGGGAATTGGTTCATAAATAAATTTTACATAGATCAGGAGTTTTCAGCGAAAGGTATTGGAACAAAAGCCCTCGCGATGCTGATTAAAACGATTGACCCGCAAAAAATAACTCTAACCGTAAACCGGCAAAATTTTAAGTCAATAAATTTTTATTTCAGGAATGGTTTTGTGATTGATCGTGTTGCCGATTTTGATATTGGCAACGGCTTTGTGATGAATGATTTTGTGATGGTTTGGACGAAAAAGCCTAAGTTATCACACAGTTGATTATTCAAAAGTCAGATCGCTGTATTTTACTTCCTGTTCGGCTTCCGCTACATTGCCAATGGCCTCCTTGCCGGTGAGACGGGCCACCGTGTGCGCCTCAAGCCATTCTTCGGGTAAGGGAGCGGTTAATTTCATGAGGTTATTTTTGTCGGCTTCTGTTTTTATTTCCATCAGCCATTGGTTTTGTTTTTCGGGAGGCAATATAACGGGCATACGTGGCCCCTCTGAAGCCTTGGGGTTGTTGTGAATGCGCGCCATGAGCGGGTTGGCTTTTGTTGTAACAATGCTGACGGTTTTTAAGATCTCTCCGGTTTCGCGGTCGGCCCACTCGCTCCATAAGCCGCCAACGATTAAAGGCGCTCTATTTGCCAATTCAATTCGGAACGGGGCTGTTTTACCGCAGTAGTGATGATATTCGTAAAATGCATCCAGATAAATAAGGCACCTTTTATGAAGCGCCGAATCTTTAAACGAGTTGAGTTCAAACATGGTTTCACAGCGCGCATTGAGCGTGTTATTCCAAAATTTTTTTGCATCGGCCATGGTTTTGGTCCACGGTGCAATGAGGCCCCAGGTGAATTCCTGAGGCTCCACCGGTTTCTCGTTTGTAAACACCAGCAGGCGCGGGTGGGCAAAGCCTGACACATGGTACATGGGCGCCTTCCACGCTGAAAGGGATTCAATCCTTTGCTTTATTTTTTCGGTGTATTCGGCATACCCTCTTTGTTCGGCATAACTGAAAACGGGCTTTGTAGCGCTTTGAACCGTGTAACACATGATCTAAAGATAGTGGTTTTGTATTTGCTGTTGGTTTGACTTGCACTTGCTATACTGGTTTGTGTTTTTTTATGGAATTGAACCTGAATGAGGACCTGGAGGCTGTCTAAATTTAATTAAAAACGTTTGCTAAGCGTGTTCTGTTTATTCGTGAAGCTGCGCCAGGGACCGAAGCGGTAGCCCGGTGCAGCAAGACATTAGAGGCGCAGCGGGGCGGAGGCTTTTGCGGTAGCAAAAGACCCCGCACCCGCTTGTACTTTGCGCCTCTTATGACTTGCCAGCCGGCTAAAGCGCAGGGCCCGGCCGCGAGTGGGGCCTGCCTCTCTGGCCGCACCTCGCGGGGCGCCCAAATCAAATTCAGACAGTTACTTAGTCTTTTTTACCGTCCTCTGCCGCTTTCAGATCTTTGGCTGCGCGCATTAATTGTACAAGTTCTGCCACATAACCCTGCTCATCGTTAACGCGGGCTTCCTGCACCAGCGTAATGGCCTGGTTTAGTTTTGCGTTGCCTTTGTACTCGCTGTTAAGAAGCAATAAGGCAAACTCGCTAACGGCCGATGCCAGCTTGAGATCGGGCGAAGCCTGAGCAAGATTTTTTTTAACGGCGTACACCGGCCTGCTGATGAGTTTTGACACCGTATCGTTTTTGCCCGGATCCTTATACCGGAATTTTATGTTTGCCAGTTCGGTGTTGTTTTGCTTTAAAGAGGGTTTGGTGTATTTCAGCGAGTCAACCGAAGCGTTTGTCTCCCTGCTTCCGGCCGGCACAATTTCGTAAAGCGCGGTTACCATGTGGTCTGAACCCAGCTCGCCGGCATCCTTTTTATCGTTGTTAAAGTCTTCGGTGGCCAGAGCTCTGTTTTCGTAACCAATGAGCCGGTATTCCTTTACATAATAGGGATTGAACTCCACCTGAATTTTTACATCCTTGGCAATGGTGTTGAGTGTACCGCCAAATTGCTCTACCAGCACTTTGCGTGCCTCAAGCATATCATCAATATAATAATAGTTGCCGTTGCCTTCCATCACATTGTCTTTTATATTACCCTGTCCGAACCCGAGCACCGACAGGTAAACGCCATTGTTTCGTTTTGTTTCGATAAACGTTTCAAGTTCGGCAGGTGTTGAAATTCCAACATTAAAATCGCCATCGGTGGCCAGAATCACACGGTTGTTGCCATCTTCAATAAAATGATCGGCGGCAAGTTTGTAGGCAAGTTCAATGCCCTCGCCTCCTGCGGTTGAGCCGCCAGCTTCGAGCCGCTCAAAGGCCTCCGTAATTTCCCCGGTGTTATTACCGCGTACGCCATCTAAAATAACGCCGGCAGCGCCGGCATACACCACTACCGAAACGCGGTCGTTGCGGGTTAGCTTAGGCAGCATGAGTGCAAAGGCTCTTTTCAACAGGGGTAATTTATCAGCGTCGGTCATCGAACCGCTGACGTCTATCAGAAAGACAAGGTTATTGGGTTTTGCATGCTGTGTTTCGGCACTCTTCCCTTTTAGTCCAACCAGCATTAATCCATGATTATTATTCCACGGGCAATCGCTGTACTCGGTATAAATGCTAAAGGGCTGCGATCCGGTGGGGGAAGGATAGTTGTAATGAAAATAGTTGATCCACTCTTCTGCCCGTACTTCCGTTGCCGGCGGAAGATATCCTTCCCTGATCATGCGTCGCATGTTGCTGTAGGAGGCGGCATCAACATCAATGGCAAACGTGGAGTAGGGATAATGAACCGCTGATTTGTAACCCTGCTCTTTAATAACGGAGTACTCTTCAGTGAACGGTTCGGATTGGCTGATTGGCGCAGCCATGCATGCAGCGGGAGCCTGCTCAAAGACAGCGGAGTCAGTATACACAACTTCTTCTTTTTTTTCACGGCTGCTTTCGCAAGCGCATAAAAGTATCACAGCGGCAAGCTTTGCCGCAAGGGTGTTGGTTTTCATAATTTTGAAAGGTGTTTGTTATTTGTTTATTCCATCAGGTTAAAAATGGTAACCCCAGGATTCTGTATTTTTTTTGATGCGATTGCCTTTTGGTTTTATTAACGAACGACACAGAAGATTATTTTACAAACGTTCGATCGTTTTATAAATGGAAAGAGGTTTGGAATAAGTGGTTAAAAAGCGAGGCAGGGATACGCTTTGCGCTTCAGGCACGAGGCTGAAGGCTCAGTTTCATGAATTTTTTTACCTCAGCGTTTACATCTTCCTTCAGCATCATCCTGAAATGGTGGTTGAATTGTTTGCTTCCCGGAACCTGAGCGATTTTAATGAAACAGAGATTTTCCTTGTGTTCTTCCTTAAACGGAAAAACGATGTGAACAAAATTTTTTCCGGCCTGAGTCAGCCAGGCAACTTTTTTACCATCGTGAACAAACCCGATCATGCTTTTTGTGGGATATAAGGTGATGGCACCGCATTTGTGAAATTCGGAAAGGAAGTGATTGAACAGATCGCGGCTTATAGGCGACTTGTCTTTAAAAAAAGCGCTTACCTGATCCTGAGCATCCATGTTATTAAACTTTCACTTCTTTCCACTTGCCTTTTTTGAAATAGTACCAGGCCACAAGGGCAATAACTGTTTCGGCTACAGGAATGGCAATGAATGCACCGGTGGAACGGAGATTAAATGTATGAGCCAGAAGGTAAGCCAATGGCACCTGAAAAAGCCAGAAGCAGAAAAAATTAATGAGCGTCGGTGTTTTGGTGTCGCCCGCACCATTAAGGGCTTGTGTCATCACCATGCCGATGCCGTAAAAGGTGTATCCCAAACCGATAATCCTTAACGCTTTGGAACCAAACGCCACAACCGCGTCATCGTGGGTAAAAATGCGAATGATGGTTTCGTCTAAAAACGTAAAAAGCAGCATGACGATGGTCATGAAAATAGCATTGTATTTAGTCGTGAGCATTACGCTTTTCTCGGCCCGTTCAAGTTGTCCGGCTCCAAGATTTTGCCCTACCAGTGTTGCGGCTGCATTGCTTAAACCCCATGCCGGTAAGATAAAAAACACAACATTGCGTATGGCTATCTGATACCCCGCGGAGGCGGTGGTGCCTCCGGTTTCGGCTACTAAGCGAGCCAGAATAATCCAACTACCGCTTGCAATAATGAACTGCAGGGTAGCCGGCCAGCCTATATTTACAAGGCTTTTAATAATATTATTTTCCCATTTGAAATGAGCGCGTGTAAACTTTAAAATACCGCTTCCTTTAAATAAGTGATAACATTGGTACGCAACTCCCGTGCCGCGCCCTATCACTGTTGCAATGGCCGCGCCCCGCAAGCCAAAAAAGTGAATGAAGATTGGACACAGGATAATGTTGATGATGCTGGCGATCCACAAGCTTTTCATGGCCATGGCTGCATCGCCCGCACCCCTGAAAATACCGTTGATAAGGAACAACAGCATAATGAAGAGACTGCCACCAAACATGATTCGCGTGAAAACGGCGCCTTCTTTTACAACCTCTTTGCTGGCACCCATCATACTTAAAATTTTATCGGCCATGAATGCACCGGCAATACTTAAAACCATAGAAATGATAAAACACAGCAGTAAGGCCTGTGCACCGGAGTGCGACGCCTCAGCATTGTTTTTTTCGCCGATGCGTCGTGCCACTACCGCTGTGGCAGCGGTGCTGAGGCCAATGGCAACCGAATAAACAATGGTGATAACAGATTCGGTAAGCCCCACGGTAGCAATGGCATCCTGCCCCAGTTTTCCAACAAAAAACATGTCCACTACCGCAAAAACGCTCTCCAGACTTAGTTCAAGGATCATTGGAATGGCCAGCAAAAACACGGCACGGGCAATGCTACCCTGTGTATAATCTGTAACCTCACCCTTGAGTGATAACACAAGAAGCCGCCAGAATTTTGAAATATTTGTTTCGGTACTCACTAAAAATAAAGAACCGCAAAGCTACTATAAAAAGGAATTGGTTTGCGATGAATGTTGGGGGCCTGAATGAATGAGCCTGTTATTTTTTGGATGCTCGTTCTTTATTTTGTTTTACTCTGAACTTTACGATCCGGGTGATTAATGCGAGTGGCAGGGGTTTGTTGAATGGAAATTGTACCGAGCCTTTGCCGGTTTTATATACGGAAAGTTCTTTTTTAAAAGCTTCATGCCCTGTTGGCGTGGCATAAAAGCCGATGTGACTTTTGAAAGCTGCAAAATAAACAAGCATGCCATTCAGCCGGTATGCAGGCATACCATAGCTGATAAACTCTTCTGCGGCAGGCGCTGCTTTCTGAATAGTTGTTCTCATTTTCGAAAGCAATACCTGCACGTCGTTGTCAAAAGTGCTGATGTAGTCATCAACAGTTTTGGGTGATTTTTTTATTGTCATGTTTTTTTTGAATGAAAGCCCTTCGCCTTTAAGGGCCTGTGTGAGTTTTGGAATGGTGGTTTTGCCGATGCCATGCAGAGCAAGTATGCTTGATTCAGAATAGTTGGCAAGTTCTTTGGCCGAGCTGATACCCAGTTGTTGGAGCGCACGCCGCGCAGGAGCCGAAAGACCCGACAATAAACCGGCTTGAGGCTTACTGAGCTTTTCGCAGACCGGACAGGTGGGGCAATCGCTGCTTTTATAATAGCGGTGCCCTTTGGCACATATTCGGAGTGTTGGCATGGTTCAGGCATTTTCAAGCGCTGCAATGTCGAACTTACGCATCTTTAAAAAGGCGTTTATTACGCGTGGGCTCTTTTGTGGATCAGACATCAGCTTTCCCAAAATTTCGGGCACAACCTGCCATGAAACGCCATATTTATCCTTCAGCCATCCGCACATGCTTTCTTCACCTTCTTTGGTAAGCGAGTTCCAGTAGTGGTCTATTTCGGCCTGGTCTTTACAGGTGATAACAAACGACACGGCTTCCGTAAAGTTAAATTGAGGCCCTCCATTCAGGGCCATGAATTTTTTGCCGTTAATTTCGAAGAGCACCACCAGGTTGTTGACCGAAGTGATTCTCGAATTATTAAAGATGCCGCAGTAATATTCGGCAGCTTCTTTCGCCTGATTATTGAACCAAAGGCAGGGATATATTTCCTGTGTCATACTTTAATGGTTTTAGTGCTGCGATTCAGCATATTTTTTAAAGTTGTCCAAAATAGCCTGCCAGCCTTCTTTTTGCATTTCAACCGGATTTTGCGATTCAGCTTCAAAAGACTCTGTTACTGTGGTGGAATTACCATGGGCCTTAAACCAAATTTTCACGTTTCTCTGGTCATCCATGCCGTACTCAATATATTCATTTGTTTTCACTGTACCGTAGGTGCCGCCAAAATCGAAGCCGAAACTTCCGTCTTTGGCTTCCATCCGTGTGGTGAAACGGCCTCCGGCTCTCAAATCATTTTCTGATTTAGGGGCATGCCACTCGGGTGACGCAAAGCACCACTTGATAATATGTTCAGGTTCGTTCCAGAGCTTCCATACTTTTTCGACTGGCAGGGCGATCATTGTTTCAACTGTGATCACTGTTTTTTCTGTTGCGTTCATGTGTTACTGTTTATGAGGTGAGGCAATTGAGATGTAAGTTAGTAACTGTTGAGGGGTTTTAATCGTATCATGCAGCGGCAAATAGTGTCAGGCAAATACCATTCGAGGCAAAATCCCTCCGGATCAATGTCCGGATGATGCGTTAGCCTGTCAAATACCTGTCCTATCTTTAAAAGGTTTTCGGAGTAGTTGTTCACATCCGTATAAATATAATCGCCGGCTGGAATTATTTTGCTGATCGTGTTTTTTTCTGGTTTGCTAATGTATTTTTCGTCGGCGCCGGCCATATATATTATGCCTTTGTTTTTATCAGGATGTGAGATGCCGTAATAGATCGCGGCCTCATTATAATCGCATAGTTTCCTTATCTGGGCATGAGCTTCTGAAATGCCTTCAGGAAAGGTTTTGGCCTCAACACATTTAAGATGTATGGCCTGGTTAACCGTGTAAGTATTTAATCCTTTGAAGTCCATAATACAAATATAAACGCAAATAAAACCAGGCGGTTGTATAATTGCGTCAACTTAGGGGGTTGTTCGTGACAGCACTTACTTCTCCAAATGGTTTTTCAAATTGGCAAGGCTTTTCTCCAGGTCTTTTGAAAGCATGTTTTTAAACACCGGCGACATAATATTCATTGGGAACTTACTTGGGCCGTAAAAACCCCACATCACGGTAGTTTGATTGCCACCAGATGCTGTAAGATTGAATTGTGATTTAGCAACGTTTTGCATGGGCCTTATGAAGCGCAGTTCGTACTCAATACGTTTATTTTCTTCAAGCACTTTGGTCTCTTGTTCGCCGGCACCCACGTTTTTGTTGGTGCTATCCCAGGCATACACAAAGCCCACACTGCCATCGCTGCCGCGATGTTCTTTTTTCATATTCGGATCGGCCATGTTCCAAACGCTGAACTTGTCCTGATTTTTGGTTTGTTTCAGAAAATCGTATACTTCAGTAAGTGAGCGGCTAATGGAGATGCTTTTTTCGATAATCATTTCTTTCGGCATAATGAGCCCAAGCAGTACAATCACTCCAAGGAGGATACCGATTCCAATAAGAGTTGTTACCATGATAGTTGTTTTTGGTGAGGCACAAATATTAATAAATGTGGCCTACTTTGCAACCAGTTGGTAATTTTATTTGTGATTACCCGGGAACGGACTGATCAAATAACTGAATTTGCATTATGTGAAATTTAGGTAGGGTTTAATTTCTCAGGCACAGGAGTTTTTAAATTACAAATGTTTAGGGGTTTCAAATTCGCCTGACACCTTAATTTTCTGATTAAAAAAAGACCCGCTGTAATTTACACAGCGGGCCCGGCTTTGTTTGGTTTGGGTTTTAGTTACTGCCTTGTTCTTTCGATTTTTCATCTTCTATCTCTTTCTGCCTTTTTTCTTCCTCTTCTGACGCTTTCTTCAGAGCGCGTTCGTGTTCCCGGTTTTCACGTTCGGCATTGATGCGCATGTTTTTTTCGCGGATACCGCTGAAATAACTTTTTGTAGTAATTACTACGGCACCTGCGGTTATATCGCCATAACAGGCGGGAACCCCGCCGGTAGAC
>CALMNJ010000509.1 GCA_937868675.1 uncultured Bacteroidota bacterium
GATGATTTTTTTTTTTTTTTTCAAGTTGGTTATATCCTTTGGGATGTGTTGTATTGGATTATCTGCGGCGTTCAGTGTTCTTAGTAAGGATAGGTTTCCAATGCCCGCGGGCAAAGCGCTTAATTTATTGTTCCATATGTTCAGGGTTTCCAGTTTTGTAAGTCGCCCAAACCCGTCAGGAAGTTTCTTAAGCTGGTTTTCATCGAGATTCAGTTCTTCAAGGTTTTCAAGCAGTCCGATTTCAGCAGGCAGGCTGTCTAACCGGTTTTGCCATAAGTTGAGATGTTTTAATTTGGTTAGTTTTCCAATTTCGGGGGGCAGGTATGTAATACCGTTGCGTTCCATATTAAGAGTTTCCAGTTTCGTTAAATTTCCAATAGCACCTGGCAGACGCTGTATATCATCCCAACTGTTCAGGTTAAGCATGGTGAGGTTTTTAAGACTAAAAACCCTTTCAAGCGTGGAAGGTTTGTTGCTACAGAGTATCTTGAGCGAGGTTAGTTGCTGAAGCTGAGTGAATGAATCGGGCAACTCAGCCTTACCCACTTGCAACGTTAGCTCTCTGAGTGCAGTTAGGTTTCCAATTTCGGGAGAAGGTGTGACTGAGTCGAAACTAATTGAGAGTTTTTCGAGTTTTTTGAAAGTGCTGAAGCCCGCCGGCCAGTAAGATGATCCTATGCAATAAATGGTGAGTTCCTTTAGATTTTTGAAGAGAAGAATGGAGTCTGGAATTTTATAACCATCCCCAAACCAGACTTTCATTTCATCAATTGTTTCGCGTATTTCAAAAATCTCCGAAAAACTGTTGAAATATGAACTCCTGTCTTTTGCCTCCATAGTAAAGGAAGAAAAGTGTCCTGAGTAATGTGGCGTGTTTGGTAATACGGTGGTTATTCCGTCAGAAAGAAATGTTTCAAACATGCCGTCGTTTACATCAAGGGAATCTACCGGCACCGGATATTTTTTTATCACTGGGTTCTGTTGCGAATACAAGCCATTGCCTATACAGCAAAGCAGAAGTATGAGAAAATTGCGGTTCAAAATGAATGTAAAGGATACAAATAAATACCTTGTTTTTATATAAGGTTCGGTGCCTAGTTATATGAAAGTTCCGCCGGTTGAAGTGTTAGGTGCCATTGCAGGGCCTTGTACAAATGTACTCTGCATATTTGCATTGGGAGGGTTTTCATACTCAATTAATTATTGCTTCGCGGTCTTTTTGCTGCGACGTATTAATAAACATGTATCTTTAAATATGCTTTGTAGGGCATAGACAAAAGAAGCTCCAAAAGCAACCACACGCAACGAAAGGTTAAATAACAATTAATCCAATGATATACTTAGTTTGCGCAAAGTGCCGGGCCAGAATTTCTGCTTTTTTAGAATTTACTGGTGATAATGGTATGTGGAACGATTATCAAAAGCGAACAGGAGAAGATTTAGTAAGCCCTGGCCAGTATTTCAAAAATCCAATAGGAAACTATATCCTCAATGTAAATGACATAAGGAATTTTCATTATCATTTGGACAGGATAACTGGATGTTGCGGGCCTGGCGAAGACGATGAGCCGAACCTGATTTGCAAATGTCGGGCAGAAATCGGTCGGGAAGTATCGGACTGCATATATGCTCACTACGTTTGGTTATCACCATCAGATGTTTTAGAAATTCATGACGATTGGAAAATATTTGACATGATTAAGGAGATAGAAACGCGAGACCCTCAAAATGAAAAAGTAATTAATTTTTATTATGTAGTGCAGTATGGGACCGAAGATGATATTCAAAAATATATAAAACTTGAATTTTTCTGAAATCAGTATTCAGTTCCCTGGCACATATAGGCCAAGCCAGTAAAATTTGATGATTATGTACTAATAGGAGGAGCATTAAAAAAATCACTATTTCTGGCGAAAATAAAGCTCATAATGAATTATCACATGTAATGGCCTTATTTAATTATGGATATAATAATGTTTCGACCTAATATTGATAAATGCTGCAAATAATTTTGCTTTTTTACTGAAATTACGAGTCATTTTCAGCGGGCAATACTGTAACCGCCAAAAAATTAGGACGGTTTAGGAATAACAAAAGTATACGCCGGCTATGGTTAAATACAAAACAAAAAATCCGTCTAAACGTTCGAACTATGACTTACCGGCCAAAAGAACACATAACTTAACACCATTATTAAAGCAAACATGGGCAGGCCCATTACAATACCAATGTACAGGTGCATCAGAATGCCGAAAAGAAGCAATGGTTTTTTAAAGGGCTTTATCCAGACCAGGATGGCGAAGCCGGCCTGATAAAACAACACGGCATAATTGAGGAAGGTGCTTAGCCAGCCTGCTTCAAGAAATCCTCCCGGAAAACCGTTCAGCGAAAAGTGTTTGATTTGTGAAATGGTGGCAATGGCGGTTCCTCCCAGCCACTGCGCATCGGCCAGTTTGGCCAGTGCCGAAACAAAATAAACAAAACACAACTGAATCATAATACCCCACACTCCCAGGTTGTGCATGAATAGTTTCAGTTGTCCGGTTGCCGTAGTGCTGTTAACAAACTGTTGCGTAATGACGATGTTAAAAAACATAAACTGATTAAGCAGGCTATCGCCCCCGCTAAGGGTTTGATAAATTTTGTTGTGCACATTCATGACAATGATCCAGGCTATCAGGTCCGAAAAAAAGTACATGCGCTTAAAAAACAGGGAAAGCAAACAAATGAAACCGAGCGAAACAATAAAAAACAGGTTTAGCGCCGGTGCCGTGCTGTTGGTAAGAATAAAAGCAAGGCCTTTTACCGCGCCTGCCGGCACCTGCACCGGATAAACAATGGCCTGCGACCCAAACAGCAGGTCGAAATGCACCAGCCAGTAAATACATTTTAGCAGCACATAGGCATACAGCAATTTTTTAAACCAGAAACTCTGGTTCTGGAGCCGGTACTCGTTGAAAAAATATGCGCTCAGGGCTTTCACTGCCGTTTTGATTAAATTCTAAATTTAATACTTTTATCTGCGGTGACTCCCAAACAAAAAATACTCAGCGCGTTTTTGCTGCTGGCGGCGCTTGTGTATTGTTTTACCGAAGCCAATGGCCTCGGCGATTTTTACATTTTCATGTCGGCCTCATCCTATATTGACGGGCACACCGACATATACAGCCATGGGTTTTTGATTGACTACCACTATTATTATTCGGTTTTGTTTGCCTTATTGCTTAAACCCCTGGGTTCGCTGCCTTTTTTCTGGGTGAAGTGGTGCTGGTTGCTTTTTAACATGGGGCTTTATTTTCATTTAATGCGGCTTATGGCCCGAAGCGAGGCATTACAGGCGTTTACCATCCGGCAAAAAAATCTTTTTCTGCTGATTGTTTTTATTTTTTCGTTTCGGTTTTTGCGAGAAAACATTCATGTATCGCAGATCACCATTTTAATTTTATGGTGTTGCGTGATGGGACTGCGCAACATTCATCTGGGTAAAAACCTGCGCGGGAGCCTGCTGCTGGCCATGGGCATTAATATTAAACTTTTGCCCATTGTGTTTTTGCCGTACCTGTTGTACCGGGGTTATTTTAAGGCCTTTGCTTTTACGATTGTTTTTTACGCGGCAAGCATGCTGGGGCCGGGTTTTATAATTGGGCACGATTACAATATCTATCTGCTCAAATGCTGGTTCAGCCTCATTAATCCAACCAACACACACCATGTACTCGACGTTGACGAACGCAGTTTTCACAGTCTTACCACATTGCTTTCGACCCTTTTGGTAGAAAAGGTACCCGACTATTACGCCATGAGCCTGAAGCGCAACATCGCCGATGTTCCGCTGGAAACACTGGCCAGGATTATTTTGGCGGTAAGGCTGGCGTTGGCTGCGTTTACACTGTATTTTTTACGGAGCCTGCCCTTTAAAAAGGCGAAAAACAACGGCCAGGTGGTTTTTGAGATCAGCTACATCCTTTTGTTGGTTCCGCTTATTTTTCCGCATCAGCAGCATTACGCATTTTTGTTTGTGGTGCCGGCCTTTAACTGTGTACTGTATGTGCTTTTCAGGGAAAGGGGCCGTTTGCCTTTGGTTAAGAAGGTGCTGTACATTGTTTTGCTGAGCATCATTGCACTATGCGGCAATCTTAAAATATGGCTTGGAGAATACAATGGATATTACGAGCATTTTAAAATTCTTACCTATGGCGCCCTGCTTCTGATTCCACTGCTGGCGCTTGCGTTTAGGGAGGTTTACGGTGAAGAGGAAGACAATTTAAATACAGGTGGATTTTGAGATTGTCAGAAACTAAAATAAAGAGTTAGGCAGTTTGTTGCCATACGTATTGCTGCGCCAGGGGTTGAGGCGGCAGCCCGGCGCAGCAAAGCACTAATGACGCCGCGGGGCCGCGGCTTTTGCCAGTAAGGGCAAAAGACCCGGTACCCGCGTGCAGGAGCCAGCGCGTAGCTGCGGCATTTGGGCTTTGCCAGCCGGCTATAGCCTAAAACCCGTTAAGGCGCCATCTAAAAAATTAAAAACAGTTTTATTGAGACGTGACGAATTAAACCGGCCAGGATTTGAACCATTAAGATTGGTTTGCGAAGGATTAAAAAAGTAATAAAGAATTTTATTTTGCGTTTATACCTTTTAAATGCCGCCGTTTATTTGCATATTTTTGTATTATGCTTCAGCGTATTTTTAGTTTTCTGGCTCTTTGTGCGGCAGGCCCTTTACTGGCGCAATTACCCCTTGTGCGCGATACCATTACGGTAATCGAAAATGGATATGTGTTGAAAATGCCCTGGGCCAACGGACTTAATTTTGTAAACGTTTCAACTGCCGATTTGAATCTGGACGGAAAAAAGGACCTCGTGGTGTTTGATCACCAGAACCAGTATGCTCAGGGTCATTTTCGTTGTTTCATAAACACGGGTCTTCCGGGCAACCTGCGTTACCGAATTGATAACAACATGGCATACCTGTTGCCTTTGGCCGACAACTGGGCAACCTTTGTTGATTACGACCATGATGGAAGGGAAGATCTTTTTTGTGCGGGCAACAACGTGATTAAATTGTACCGCAACGTCAGCACCAGCAACAACACACCTGCCTTTATGCTGTTCAAAAAAGCGATTATTACCAACAATACCCCTGGCGGCACGCCTTTTTATTCAAGCCTTTTCTCGAGTGTTGTGGGAGTGCCCGGTATTACCGATGTTGACAATGATGGGGATTATGACATTCTGACCTTTACCTCTTCAGGATTTAGTGTGGATTTTCATAAAAATATCAGTAAGGAACTATACGGCAATGCCGACAGTCTGGTATTTGAAAATCTGAGCGGTTGCTGGGGCAATTTATTTGAGAGTAACTGTGGTGTGGATTTTAATCAATGCAACGGGCGCTATATTGGAGCGGCCGTCAGTAAAGACCCGAACCATAAAGAGCTGCATGCCGGCTCCTGTCTTGCGTGCCTTGACGCAGATGGCGATCTGGATAAGGATATTGTAATGGGTGATATTACCTGCGACCGGCTTATTTATGTACAAAATGGAGGAAGTTCGTCGTCGCCCCATTTTAATGATACCAGTTCGGTGTATCCTAATTTTCACAACAATAACACGGTTCCGGTGCGTATCAACAATTTTCCATGCGCTTACTTTGAGGATGTGGACGGTGATCATGTGAATGACCTGCTGGTTTCACCTAACACATTCGGGAGCGACAACTTCAACAGCCTGTGGTATTATCACAATACCTCGGCGGCAAACGGCACGGTTAATTTTTCATTTGTAAAAAAGAACTTTTTGCAGGACGAGATGATAGAGGTTGGACAGAATTCATTTCCAGTTGTATTTGATTATGATTTGGATGGAAAAAAGGATTTACTGATTGGTAATTATGGTTACTATTTAAACAAAAGTCTCAGTGCCCGGCTTACTCTTTACCGGAATATTGGAACAAACGCGCAGCCGTCTTTCTCACTCATTTCGCGCGATTATGGCAGTTTGAGTGCGCAGGGACTCAACTTTGCCATACCCACCGTTGGCGACATTGATGGCGACGGCGATTTGGATATTTGCATCGGCACATCAACAGGGCAGGTGCACTGGCTTGAAAATACTGCAGGGCCTTCGAATCCCTGTAATTTTTCGGTTTTCAAAAATAATCCTTTCCAGTTTACCGCTAATACAGCCATCGCGGCTCCGCAGCTTTTTGATCTGGATGAAGATGGTAAACTTGATTTGCTTATTGGCAATAAGCGGGGCCGTATTTCCTACTACCGGAATATTGGAACAGTTACAGTTCCCTCGTTTACACTAATTACCGACAGCCTCGGGCGCGTTGACGTTTCAAATCTGCCAACGCAATACGGAACCGACGGGTATGCGGTGCCTTTTTTTTATAAGGACAACAACGGCATTAAACTCCTTGTTGGCTCTGTAACGGGCAAAGTGTACCTGTACAGTGTACCTCCGAATCCTCTGGCTAATTATAATCTGGTGAGTTCGTTTGTGAATGGGTATTATGAGGGAGCGCAGTCAAGCCCCTGTTATGTGGATATTAATGGCGACAGCAAGCGTGATTTGATTTTGGGGAATGTGGGCGGTGGCCTCAGTTTTTTCACGTCCAACTCGCCTTACCTTTCGGTTGGTGAAAACGCCGCTTTAAGCGATCATATCAATTGTTATCCCAATCCTTCAAGCGGTTTGCTAATGGTAAGTGTTGAAGGTATAGAAATAAAAAACAGTGTGCTTGTGTTACGCGATATCTGCGGAAGAGAAGTGATGCGTTGTAGTGGGGGCCTCAACAATCAAACCATGGATATTTCGAGTCTGACTAACGGGGTTTATTTTCTCGAAATGATGTTGAACGACGGAGAGCTGTGCACTACCAAAAAAATAGTGAAACAGGATTGAAAAAAAAGGCCGGATATTTTCTGCTCCTGATTGCACTTCTTCCTTTGTCATGCACGCGCAAGGTGGGCCTTGTTAACTTTGGAGATTATCCTCACGATATCGGAAAAATAATCAACGTAAGCTGTTCGGTAAGCGGTTGCCACAATGCAGTGAGTGCGCCTGCAGCAGCCTCACTCAATCTGGAAACCTGGAGCGCTATGTTTAAAGGGTCTTCCAGCGGTTCGCCGGTAATACCATACAGCAGCAGGTTTTCATCACTTTGTTATTTTATTAATACATACAGTGGCCTTGGGGCACAGAATATTCCTACCATGCCGTTGAATGCAGACGTCCTGAGTTTTGACGAGGTAAAAAAAATAAAGGACTGGATTGATGCAGGTGCGCCCGACCGGCATGGAAATGTGATGTGGTCGGAGGTTAACCGCAAAAAGTTGTATGCCGTAAACCAGGGCTGTGATGTGGTAACTGTTCTGGATGCTGAAACGCAATTACCCATCCGCTATGTAAATGTGGGCAATAAACCTGAAATCGAGTCTCCGCATCAGGTGAGGGTTTCGCCCGACGGAACATTCTGGTATGTGATATTTACGGCAAATAACGTGATGCAAAAATTCCGCTGCAGCGACGATAGTTATGTCGGGGATATTCCTCTGTCGCCTTACGCGGCCGGACAAAGCAGCAATCCTGACGACGATGCATACGACTGGAACAGTTTTGTGATATCAAAAGACGGTAAGAAGGCGTATTGCGCATCGTTGAACAAAAACGGAAAACTGGCGGCGCTTGATCTGACCAATCTCAAACTGCTGCATTATCAGGCAGGGTTTGTTTATTCTCACGGTGTGGCGCTTAATGCGGCGGGCGACAGGGTTTATGTAACCGCTCAGCAGGGCAATTTTATCACCCGCATTGATACGGGCTTTGTGTTTGGCACATTCGAAATACCGATCGAAAACGGAGCCAGCGTAAATTATTCCAGTTCGCTTGATGCGCATGATATAATCCTGAGTCCCGATGGATTAAGTTTCTGGATTACCTGCCAGAAGAGCAATGAGGTTCGGGTGTTTCATATCGCTTCGGGGCAGGTAACTGCGGTTGTAAGCACTGGTCTTTTTCCGCAGGAAATTGTTTACAGCAACCGACACAACGCATATTATATAAGCTGCACCAACGATACCGTTAGTGGCGCTTACGGTTCGGTGGTTAAAATTGACGGAAACAGTTTTGTGCCAACAAAATTGTATTGTGGTTTTCAGCCCCATGGTGTAGCGGTTGACGAACGAAGTGATCTGCTGTATGTTTTGTCGCGCAATTTGCTCACGCGGGGCCCTTTGCCGCATCATACCAACCAGTGTGGCGGGCGCAATGGTTATGTCAGTTTTGTGGAATTGAACACATTCCGGCTGCTGCCAAAAAAATATGAGCTTAGCTCCGACCCATATTTTATCTTTGCACAGCCGTGACAGACGTTAACGAGTTATTAAAATACCAGCCATTATTGTTGTTTGACGGCGAGTGTGGGTTTTGTAACCATGCCGTTCAGTTTGTACTTAAACACGAGCGTAATAAAAAGCTGTACTTCGTAGCGCTGCAATCGCCGGAGGGAAAGGCGTTGCGCGAATATTTTGAAATTGACCCGGGCATTGACAGCATGATCTTTATCCGCGACTACGAGGCCCATATTAAATCCTGTGCGGCCCTGAGGGTGACCCAGTACATGCGGGGCCTGTGGCCGCTCATGTCGGTTTTTATTATTGTTCCGCCTTTTATCCGCAATTGGGTTTATAATTTTTTTGCCAGTCGGCGCATGAAGTTTTTCGGCAGGGTAAAGCACTGTGCATGGCTCGAGAATGAAGACAGGCAGCGTTTTCTGGACCGGAGGAAATGAGGGGCTTTGGATTTAATAGGGGCTGAATTGCGCCTTAATCAAAAAACTCCCAGGTAATACCGAAGCGCAGGGCAAAATCGTTTTGCTGGTAGCCCGCTACAAAAGAGTAGTTGGTGTATAAAAACTTTTGCAGTACATTTTCGGCTTTCACAAAAACGGACACGGGCCTGATGCGGGCATTAAAATAAACATCCACAAAGGGACAGGAGGCTGTTTTGTAGCGGTTTTGCAAATAAAACGACTGCGTGGCGGGCATATAGGCGTAGCCGTAAAAGGACTGATATATCTGTGCCTGGGTGCCCAACTGCAACTGCAGGATGTTTTTGAGCAGATTTCCTGTGTAATACAATCTGGCAGTGGTGGTGTTTTGCGGAAGGCGCACATAGGCCTCGTGTGATGTTTGCTGATAGGTGTGCTGCAACAGAAGCCCGATATGTTTAAAAAGCACTTTCGAAAACCCGACAGAAACAGCCAGATTTTCGATGGTTTTATCGTACTGGCGAGGAAGCGCAAACTCATCGAAGTAGAGATACCGGAATAGGTTCTGGTAAATTATTCCCAGCGAAAAAGTTCTGGCAAACCCAATGGAAGCCGAGGCCTGAACGGTGTTCTGCGATTTGAAATTATTTCCGGCCCAAATAAAGTGATTGCTGTTCCAGGTATTATATATGTAATCGGGGTTGCGGCTTTCGGCAATCACATCCAGGTGGAGATCGCTTTTCTTTTTGAAGTCGAGGTAGTACACAATATTATTTTCAAGTTTGTAATTGGTTTTCATTGGGCCGCTTACAATATACTGCGCATTAAAACGATTATTGTACCTGCGATTCAGAAGGCTGTCGGTGTTATACGAATTACCAAACTGAAGATCGGCGGTAACAAGGTGATTCATAAACAGGCTGTCGGATTTTTGCCACACCTTGTTTATCTCATTTCTGTAACCCGCAGCAAGGCCATATTTACCACTACCCCCTTTCACCGTATAAAGGGCTTCATTAAGTAGTTGCATTACATGCGAACTGTCTTTGGTACTGAGGCTATCGTAATAAGAGTAGCGATAAAAATTCTCATTGTGAATATTCAGGTCTTTAAAGCGATAGGCATTGCCAGCGTAAGTTGATCGAAGCTGAATAAAGTGTTTTGCTTTAAGGAGAGAATCAGGTTGTCGGTCAAGCCTGAACCACGGATTGAGAACTACTTTTGTTTCGCTGTTATAGCGGCTGGCTGAGTTGGTTTTTACCGCCAGCAATTCTTTGTTGAGCGACTTTGTAGAGTCGGTTAACTGCACAGCTTCAATACCGCCGCTTTCCTGAAACCGGTTACCGTTGTTGAGCACATAAAAATAATAACCCCGGTTATTTTTGCGGTTGCTGTAGTTGCTGCTCAGGTAAAAGTTATTGGTGTACGATTGTTGTTTGTTATAATAACCCAGCGAGGTGTAACGGTTGAAGCGTATGGCAATGTTCATCCTGTTTTTGAGTGTTTGGGTAAAAAGCATTCTGAACATCTGAAGTTGTTTTGTGCCGGCAATACCCGTAAGTTGTGCATAAGGCCCCATGCTATGATAGTACTGCACATCACGATCGCGGATCTGATCATTTAGCAGTGCGGTGTTGTAAAGCCTGAATCCGGGGTTGTTGCTGCCATATCCGATCAGGTAGTTTGGCGAGGAGAGGCCAATATTGCCCATAAAGTTGCGCGGGCTGAAGTGCGAAAGGTTGTTTAAGGAAGTGTCGGGATAGGCGGCGGTAAATGTGCTGAGGAGGTTGTTTTGCTCGCTTTTTACCAACAGGTAATTTGGATTAACTGAATAACCGGCCTGTGCTTTTACCTGGGACGCGAACCCACCAAAAAGTAAAACGAGCGTTACTTTTAAAACAAAGTTTATGTTGCGGCAATGTGCTGCTGGCACGAGGGTAAAGCTAAGAAAATTTGCGCTTTAGAGGCCGTTGATTTAAATGGTGTGTTTGCACAAATGCGGGGAGAAAACTTAATTTTTGTGAAGTTTTCCTGCGTTGCATTCAGAATTTTCCAAAAAAATGTTCTTCCACATCGAAGGTGGATTTACGGCCCACTTCATGAAATTCGTTATGGATCCAGTGTTCGGCAGTTTCACGCCCTTTTTGTTTAAGGTCCAGTAAAAAATCCCAGGAAGTATTCATTTTGCTGCTATAGCTAAGCTGGCTCAGCGAATTATAACCGCTGATGGTGTGTATAAAAATCTCGCGGTTCTCTTTGTTGTCAACGTTCAGTATGCCATTTCTTATCAGTTCGTTACGGTAGTGTATCAGCTTCATTTCATTAATAAGGCTGCTGTTGAACGAGAT
Organism: uncultured Bacteroidota bacterium; assembly: GCA_937868675.1. Lineage (GTDB taxonomy): Bacteria > Bacteroidota > Bacteroidia > B-17B0 > Aurantibacillaceae > Aurantibacillus. The sequence continues at coordinate 11,125 of CALMNJ010000509.1, forward strand.
TTCATTCACCCGGTCGGCGATGTCGCGCGCTGTGGTTGGTACCGAATTAATTTTTATGGAGTTTATTTTCACAAGCAATATATCGTGGATGCTTGTGTTGGTAATGAGCGGAAATATGGGAGGGTTACCCATATAGCCCCCGTCCCAGTAGTATTCGCCGTCAATTTCCACGGCCTGGAACAGGAAGGGCAGACAGGCCGAAGCCATCACGCTCTCCACGGTAATGTCGTTGTTGGTGAAAATTTTTGAACGGTTTGTTTTTACGTTGGTGGCGCAAATAAACAGTTTCTTTTTATTATAAAGATGCAGCTCCTCAAAATCAATAAGCCCGTTTAAGATGTCGCGTAGCGGATTATAATTAAAGGGATTGAAGTTGTAAGGCGACATGACCTGCGAGATGGCATTAAAAAACATGTAGCCGGGGCTGTTGTAGATATCGCCGTTGCTGTAGGCCTTATCAAATATACCGGGCTTAAACATAAAGCTGCCGCTCATGGCTATTTTGCGCCAAAGCTCCTCCAGAAGTTCTTTTGCTTTTGCCGGTCCCCCCAGGTGCAGGCCGTAAGCGCAGGTCACGGCATTTACAGCGCCGGCGCTGGTTCCGCACATGGCATCGGCCACCAGATCATCTTCTTCCAGCAGTCTGTCGAGCACGCCCCACGTAAAGGCGCCGTGGGCGCCACCGCCCTGAAGGGCCAATCCAACTTGTTTTTTTTCGCCGATCATTATTCAGAGAGCCGCCAAATATACCATTATTTCAAATTATCGAGTGCCCTTGCCGCGTCGTCGTAATCGGGCTTTAGCTTTAAACAGAGCTCGTAGTCGGCTCTGGCGCTTTGCTTATCGTTAAGCTGGGTGTAGGTGCAAGCGCGTGCAAAATAGGCTTCAAGGTATTGGGGGTTGGCTGCAATGGCTTTGGTGAAATAATCAAGGGCTATTTTAGGTTCCTTTTTTAGTTCCAGATAAATGGCCCCCAGATTATAGAGGCAGTTTTCGCAGTTTCCTTTTGATACAATGCTTTTATATTCGGCAATGGCTTCATCGTTTTTTCCAATATCCTGCAGCAGTTTGGCTCTGGCGTATTGATAGCTGAGGTCGGAAGGACTCAGGCGTATGGCATTTTCGTAATACTGCATTGCCAGTGGATTTTTGCGGGCGGCGTAAATCACACCCAAATCATAAAACGCATCTTTGTATGCGTTGTCCTGCTCGGTGGCGGTTACAAGGCTTGATATGGCTTTTGCCGTGTCGCCGCTTTCGCGATAAATACTGCCTTTTATGTAATACGCCCTGGCAATATTCTCATCTATTTTAAGGGCTTTGTTTACATATTCAATGGCTTTCTGATATTGTTTCACCAAAAAATACAACTCCGAAAGTTTAAGCAGGGTTTCGGTATTGTCGGGAAATTTTTTTTCGGCGCTTTCCAGAAGTTCTTTCGCCTGCCGGGTATTGTTGTTGCTGAAAAAAACGTCAACCAGCGCCAGATAATATTTCGCGTTCAGGCTGTCCAGTTTAATGGCCCGCCGCGAATCGCTGATGGCTTCTTCAAATTGCCTGAGCCTGAGGTAAAGCGCGGCCCGTTTGCTGTACAGCTCGGCCAAAGCCGGTTCTTTAAGGATCTGATCGTTCAGTGCTTTGAGCTCGGGCGAATTGAACTGTGCGCTCAGGCTGTCGGCATGAAGTGCATCGGCTGCACTTTGCCCTTCCTTTTTTTCACCGCAGGCGCCAAGCAAAGCCATGGTTAGTACCGAACAAAAATAAAGGAGTTGTTTCATCTTTAAAGGTCGTTTGCGGAGGCAATCAGTTCGGCGATATCCAGCACTTTTGTCTGGTCTTCTTTGTTTTTGTGCTTTACACCATCGGTCATCATGGTATTGCAAAATGGACAGCCAACGGCAATTACATCGGGCGATTGCTCCAGGGCCTCTTCGGCGCGCTCGTTGTTCACTTCTTTCGTTCCCTTTTCGGCCTCCTTAAACATTTGTGCCCCGCCCGCCCCGCAGCAAAGACCTTTGGCACGGCTGCGCTTCATTTCCACAAGTTCTGCGTCCAGTTTTGTAATAATGGCCCGCGGGGCTTCGTAAACGTTATTGGCACGACCCAGATAGCAGGGGTCGTGAAACACTATTTTTTTACCCTTAAATTCTCCGCCCTGTACTTTTAACCGGCCGCTGTCAATCAGTTCCTGCACCAGTTGCGTGTGGTGCACCACTTCATAGTTTCCGCCAAGCGCGGGATATTCGTTTTTAAGTGTGTTGAAACAGTGCGGACAACCGGTTACTATTTTTTTAATGCTGTAGCCGTTAAGCGTGGTGATGTTCTGCATAGCCTGCATCTGATACAGAAATTCGTTACCTGCCCGCTTTGCCGGATCGCCGGTGCAGGATTCTTCGGCTCCCAGTATCGCAAATTTAATGCCTGCGTGATTCAGGATGCGGACAATGGCCTTTGTTATTTTTTTTGCGCGGTCGTCAAAGCTGCCCGAGCAGCCCACCCAGAAAAGAATTTCGGGGCTTTCGCCTGCCGCTGTCATTTCTGCAACCGTTGGAACTTTGATATTGCTCATGATTGAATTCTTTAAGCCTCATTTATCCAGTTAGCCCTGTCCGACGGTGAAAACTGCCAGGGGGCGCCATTGTTCTCCATATTACTGAACATGCCGTTGAGCTCTGCCGGAGCCTGGCTTTGCTCCATGACCAGAAAGCGACGCATTTCGATAATAATTGCCAGGGGATCAATGTTTACCGGACATTCCTGTACGCACGCGTTACAGGTGTTACACGCCCATATTTCTTCCGCTTTTATGTAATCGCCCAGCAGTGATTTTCCATCGTCAGCAAAAGTGCCATGGTTTGCGTCCATGTTTCGGCCAACTTCTTCAAGGCGGTCGCGCGTGTCCATCATAATCTTGCGAGGCGACAAGGCCTTTCCGGTTATGTTTTGCGGACACGAGGAGGTGCAGCGTCCGCACTCTGTGCATGTGTAGGCGTCGAGCAGACTTTTCCAGCTCAGATCGCTGACATCTTTTACGCCAAATCGCTGCGGGTTATTGGGATCGGTTTTGGGCTGATACGATGGATCAAAGTTGGGAGCTACCACATCCGTTACGCTCTCAAGCGTTGAGAACCCGCCTTTGGCTTTAAGGTTTGAAAAATAGGTGTTAGGAAAAGCCAGCAGGATGTGCAGGTGTTTGGAGTAGGGCAGGTAATTAAGAAACGCAAAGATGCCGGCAATATGCAGCCACCAGCAAAGCCGCTCAATAAAAATAAGGGAGCCCGTTGAAAGCCCGCTAAGGGCCGGAACAAACATACTGCTGATGGGGAAGGCACCGGCCCTGATGTAATGCTCTTCGCCACGCTGCTGAAGGTTTTGGTCGGCGGCATTCATCAGCATGAGGCAGGTCATCAGGATCATTTCGGTAACCAGAATGGCATTGGCATCAAAACGGGGCCACCCCTTAAGTTCGCTGTTCCAGAAACGTTTTACCTTCACCACGTTGCGGCGAAGCCAGAAAACAACCACACCAACAAAAACACCTAGTGCCAGAATTTCAAAAAAACCAATCAGGAAGTTATAGAAGCCGCCCAGGAAACTGAACGAACGGTGCGCGTGAAAAGCACCGTCAACCAGCATTTCAAGCACTTCGATGTTGATGAGAATAAAACCTACGTAAACCAGAATGTGCATGATGGCGCTGATTGGTCGTGTGAGCATTTTTTGCTGCCCAAGTGCCACCAGTATCATGGTGCGCCAGCGTTCGCTTTTATTGTCAGTGATAGTTA
>CALMNJ010000510.1 GCA_937868675.1 uncultured Bacteroidota bacterium
TCGCCGGCATTAAAAAACAGCTCGAAAAATTTCTTGACTTCTCTGATGCCGAAACCGGGGCGGTGCTTGTAAACAATTACGACTGGATGAAAGAATACTCTTTTATTCATTTTATACGTGACGTAGGCAAACATCTTACCGTTAATTATATGATGGCGAAAGACTCGGTTAAAAACCGTCTTGAAAACGGCATGAGTTTTACAGAGTTCAGCTATCAGCTTTTGCAAGCCTTCGACTTTTATTACCTGTACAATCATTATAATTGTCGCTTGCAAATGGGTGGCAGCGACCAGTGGGGCAATATAACCAGCGGCAGCGAACTGGTGAGACGCAAGTCGGGCGGCGAAGCCTTTGCGCTTACCACACAGCTCATAAAAAAATCGGATGGAAGTAAATTTGGAAAAACAGAGAGCGGTAACGTTTGGCTCGACCCAACAAAAACATCACCATATAAATTTTATCAGTTTTGGGTAAACACCACCGACGAGGACGCGAAAAACTACATCAAGTATTTTACCTTTTTAACACAGGAAGAGGTAAACGCTCTTATTGAGGAACATGATAAGGATCCTGGCAAACGCACCTTGCAAAAAGCCCTCTCGAAAGAAATAACCACCCTTGTACATGGTGAAGAAAACTACCTGGCCGCCGTTGAAACCAGTGGAGTATTGTTTAAAGGCGGTATGACCGAACTCCTGAAACTGGACGACGAAACGTTTCTGGATGTGTTTAATGGTGTTGGTCAATGCGCTATTTCTCGGCAGGAAGTCGAGCATGGAACCGGCATACTGGATTTTTTGACTGAAAAAACAAAAATATTTCCGAGCAAGGGCGAGGCCAGAAAAATGATACAGAACGGAGGGGTGAGCCTTAATAAGGAAAAAATCGGCGACCAGAATCTGATTGTGAATCGGGCCCACCTCATAAAGAGCCGTTACATACTTGTTCAAAAGGGAAAAAAGGAATATTACCTGTGCAGCGTGAACTGATATGGCCCTGAAGCAATCGCAACAACTTAAGCTATCGCAAAAGCTACTACCGCAGCAAATTATGCTCATGAAGCTGCTTCAGTTGCCAACGCTTGCACTGGAAGAAAGGATTAAGGAAGAACTGGAAGAAAACCCCGCCCTGGAGGAAGATAATGGCGATGCGGCCACCGAGGAAGAACTTTACAGCAATGAAGAGGGCGATGACACCGAACCCGAAATGGAATTTGATGACAGTGGCGAGGTAAAAGAGCCCGAAGAGCGAAAGATAAACGATGAGGTTGGAATGGAAGATTACATGGGCGATGAGGAACTTGACTCCTACAAATATGAGGTGGTGAACAAAGGCGCCGATGACGAGTCGCGCGATTTTGTGGTGGCCGGTTCGGTTGATTTTCAGGAAATGCTCATCCAGCAACTCGGACTGAAGGAGGTTACCGAAGAAGAATATACCATCGGCACTTATCTTATTGGTTGCCTTGACGAAGACGGATATCTGAGGCGCGAGCTGGATCTGATTGTTGATGACCTTGCCTTTAATTACAACATCAATGTAACCGTTGATGCGGTTGAAACTGTGCTGAAGGAGATTCAAACGTTCGACCCTCCGGGTATTGGTGCCCGTAGTTTGCAGGAGTGCCTGCTTGTGCAACTTGAACGAAAACCTCAAAAAACGAAAGAGGTAATACAGGCCATCGAAATAATAAAACACCAGATGGAAGAGTTTTCGAAAAAGCATTTTGAAAAAATAATGCGGCGCATGGAGATTAATGAGGAGGAGCTGAAGGATATAATAAATGAAATAAAGCACCTTAATCCCCGGCCGGGCAACAGCGATACACGTGAAAGCAATGCAAGTGCCGTGGTACCTGATTTTATTGTTGTGGTAAACGACGGAAAACCCGAGCTTAGTATTAATGGCCGAAATTTGCCCGACTTACGCATCAGCAAGGATTATAGCGAGATGCTGAAAGAATATACCCGGAGTAAGGAAAAAAGCAGCAAAGAGGCCGCCAGTTTTATTAAGAGTAAAATAGAAAGCGCATCCTGGTTTATTGAAGCAATTCAGCAACGATACAGCACACTTACTATATGCATGCAATGTATACTCGAATACCAATACGAATATTTCAGTACGGGTGATGAGAGTAAATTGCGGCCCATGATTTTGAAAGATATCGCAAACCGTGTGGGTATGGACCTCAGCACCATATCGCGGATGGCAAACAGCAAATACGTGCAAACGCCCTACGGAACGTTTTTACTTAAAACACTGTTTAGTGAAAGCATGAGCACCGACAGCGGTGAGGAAGTGAGCAGCCGCGAAATAAAAAACATCCTCAGAGACTGCGTGGACAATGAAGACAAGCGTAACCCGCTTACCGACGATGAGCTGTGTGCGAAGCTGAATGAAAAGGGCTACAATATTGCCCGCCGCACAGTTGCCAAGTACCGCGAACAACTTGATATACCAGTGGGAAGGATGCGCAAACAGATTTAACACTTGGAAAACCCCAGGCCACCACTTAGTGTAAACCCCAGGTAAAAAACTGGTGTAATCCCCAGGTACAGAGCCCCGCATGATGCATTACCTTCGTATTACAAATTGAATTAACCCTGGCGGCGCGAGCCCGGCTCTCACCGGCACAAAACCGCCAATAAAGCAAACACATTTTTTAACCCATCAATTAAACACAACATGCTGAGACAACCTGTTTTTGTAGGGGGCAGGCAAGCTGCCAGCTTAGTTACAACCAATCTGGTTTTTTATTTTGACCCGGGAAACTCCAATTCATATCCGGGTACCGGCAATACGCTATATGATCTTTCAGGAAACAACAATCACCTGAGTACAACTAATCTTACGCTGTCAGATTATCATGAAGGGAATTCCTTTAACATTGCATCGGGAAGATCGCTGCACGGTACGATTTCAAACGGATTTAGCACTATTTATTCAATAACCATCAGCGCCTGGATTAAGGGGAGCAGTAACGCTCGTTATCAATATCCGGTAATCTATTATGGAAGCGGAGGAAGCCTGTATTTTGACCTTAACGACAGCGATAGCGGCACCACTTATCGTACATAATGGTTTTACTGGAACTCCAGCGGAACGCCTTTGTGTGCCTTATCGCTGGGGGCTTTAGGTGGCAATTCGCTTCAATCCGGCGAATCAGATCTGCTTGATGACAACTGGCACTGTGTAACGTTCAGGAGGGATATTAATAATTCACCTTATACGGATATTTTTATTGATGGAACCAAAATAGCAGCAGGCAGCACCGGTGTTCAGCGCACAGAAACCCAAACCGCACAGGGTGGCTGGTCGGCTGGCTCTGAATGGTTTTATGGGTCCTCCAGATTTACTGGCAACATAGGTTCCTCGTGGATGTATAAAGCCGCTCTTACTGATGCACAAATTCTTCAGAACTATAATTTTGAAGCGTCGAAGTATGTGTAACGGGTGTTAGAATCAAGGGGATTGTTACACGTAAATAAAAAGGCAAGGACCCTGTTACTTTTTATTCCTTCATAATGCGGGTTTGAAATTCTTTCCCACCAAAAGCTGCTTTAATAAAATACAAACCCTTGTTTAGGCCACTGAGATCAATGCGCTGGTCTTTATAAAAATGTTCGGTTGTGAACACCTCTTTTCCGATGGCATCGAAAACAACCACCGTTGCTTCTTCCGATGCGGGAATGTTTAATGTAAACAATGCTTTTGTTGGGTTTGGAAACGCACTGACAGAATGCGGCATTTTGTTTTGCCTGAGGGCCGTTTCTGTTATATTTATTGAAAGATAAGCCGTATCAGTAAGGCAGGCGCTGGTTGCAATCAGCGAAACAACGTAGATCCCATTGGCTGTGTAAGCGGTTGATGCCATTGAAGAAGTGCTTGTGCTGCCGTTGCCGAAATCCCAGGCCAGAGTAACCGGAACCTGCGCGGTACTTTGTACCTGCAGGGTGGTTCCGTTTAAGGTGTAATTAAAAGCCGTGGCGCTTACAAAATTGGTAGCGTTGTATGCCGTATCCGAAATGCCCTCGCTCATGTTGTAATAGCTGCCGCTGCTGGTTGTTTCGAGCTTAAGCGCACGAACCATATAGCTGTAAATACTTTTTACCTGAAGGCAGTAGTCAGTGTACGTTGTGGCAGTAATGGGTGAGTTATTGAGTTTTGTGTAGCTTTTAAGCGAATCGTTTTTTACATAAATGTTATAGCCGGCAAGGTTCTGTTCGGGCGAGGCGGTCCAGGAAATGTGACAATCGTTGCCGGCCTTTGTGGCAACAACATTCGATACGGGAGCAAGCACATCGTTGCGCAATGTGGGATCGCCCATAAGGCCGTTATGAACCCACTGCCCCGTGATGCCAGTGGGGCTTGCAAAGTAGAGGCCGGCAGGATTATTTTGTGTGAGCAGAACACCGTAGCCGATGTTTTCTCCCAGACCCATGTGATGGAACTGGTAGTGCGGTCTGCCACTCCACACACAGGTTAAAATATTGCCCTGGGCAAGTGGCGCTTTTAAAAAGCTGTTGGGCGCATCCCAGTCTCCAAAATACGAGCCGAATAGCATGGTGAAGACACCCTGAAGAGACGACGAGGCAAAATTGGAGGTGTTGCCAATACCCGATGCGCTGGTATAAGAGCCCCCGCCGCAGCCATACGACCACAAATAACTGTTGCCGGTCATGCTGGTGAAATAATCGGCGGCGGTTACACTATTGGTGCCTACCAACGGAGCAAAGTTTTTATATCCACTGGCCGCAAAGGCTTCGCCGCTAAAGTAACCGAAGTTGTCATCAATCACGGCACGCTTTTGCGCAGTGAAAACTTTTTTACGGTAGTTGTGATCTTTGTCGAGGTAGTTTTTTAAAAGCTGCTGCTCGGTAACAGTAAAGGTGCTCAGGCCGGCCATATCGGCGCGCCCTACCTGCAACTCAAGCGAGGTTGGATACAGGCTTTGATCAAACTTACCGTCGCCTGGGGCGTTTTGTGTGCGGGACGGTGAAACGGTTGTAGAACTCACCCCAGCATCGGTCCACACTCCATCCATGTCGGCATAGTAGCCATCAGCCGGCCAGGCGCCAAGATGATCGGGATGCCCGTCGGGATTAATGTTGCCGCTATAAGGTACGGGTACGTGTCCGAGCAGGAACACCGCTTTTGTGAGGGTGTCTTTTGCGTACTCGTTCACGATACGGGCTTTTACCCAGGTAACAGAGTCATTGCGTTTTACATTAAGTCTTACCACATCCCAGCCATCGCCCTGAATGTCGCTGACCAGTCTTTTTATTTCTGGCTCCAGTGCCGGAACAAAGCTGGAGTCCACAACCAAAATCAGTTTTCCGCGGTAGTCGGTTTCCGGAACGTTGATGCCGGAATTGATGTAGCCGTAACCGGTATAACCGGTTGCCACACGAATAATACGGTATTCATAATTTACTCCGGCTGATACGGTGTTATCTATAAACTGTGTTACGGTTCCGCTCAGGGTGCTTAGTGGCGCGCCCCAGCTTATGGCTGTTTTTAACTTACGAAACACCTGATACTGCGTGGTGGCTGCATTTGTGGGCCAGCTTAAGGTTATTTGTGCCGGACTTGTTTGCACGGCAGCGGTAATTTGTACGGCAG
>CALMNJ010000511.1 GCA_937868675.1 uncultured Bacteroidota bacterium
TATATGTTGGTTCAGGATTAATGTGGAAGTATTCTCCTACAACGAATAACTGGACCTGGATTAATGGCACCAATAGCACATCGTTGGCTGCTGTATATGGTACAATGGGAGTGTCTTCTACTTTAAATACTCCCGGAACAAGAATAGGTTCAGCAACGTGGACAGATGGGGCAGGTAACTTGTGGCTATTTGGAGGGAGAGTTAACACGGATCCTCTCAACGATTTGTGGCGTTACAACACCTCTAACAATCAATGGACCTGGATGGGCGGCACCAGCACGCCCAGCGCCAACCCTGTTTATGGAACCCAATCTGTACCAGCAACTACCAATATACCAAGAGCTTCCTGGAACCTTGTTTCCTGGAAAGACCCTTCCGGTAATTTCTGGTTATATGATGGTTTGTATGGAAACGAAGTATGGAAATACAAACCATCTACTGCGCAATGGGCATGGATGAGTGGAACCAGCACCAATTCAGTTATACCAGGAGTTATTACATCGGTCTTTGGCACCCAAGGTGTATCTTCACCCAGTGTACACCCTGGTGAAAGAGCTACCTCAGGAGTTGGCGACGCCGCCGGTAACCTCTATATTTTTGGTGGCGAAATTTATCACGTTGGCCCGTTTGGTAGGGGTAATGATTTGTGGAAGTACAACATCAGCACTAATCAATGGACCTGGGTAAGTGGCACGCAGTCTTCTGGTCACATGGGTACTTACGGCACACAAGGAGTTTTCAGTTCAACCACAGTTCCGGCTGGGCGACGGCACGGCCATGTTCTTTGGGTTGATAATAACAACAAATTATGGCTGTTTGGCGGCGATTTCCAAAGCATAGTTACGTTTTACTGTTTGAATGACACCTGGTGTTATGATATCAGCACAGGGCAATGGGCCTGGATGAAAGGCAGTAGTGTTCCGTTCAGTGGTAATCCTGCCGACGCAAGTGCAGTATACGGCACACAAACGGTCGCTTCTCCTTCCAATACGCCTGGCTGGAGGATGAGTGCAACTTATTGGACGGGAGACCCATACGCTCTTTGGATATATTCCGGTATGGGATTGGTAGCATCGACCGAGTTATGGAAATTGGATGGCTGCACCATTACACCTACTGTAAGCATCAATAGTAGCCACACGGTACTTTGCGCCGGATCTACGGCTACCCTTACCGCTAGCGGTTCGGTAAACTCCTACAGTTGGAATACCGGCGCTTTAACAAACACCCTTAGCGTATCGCCCTCCAGCACAACGGTTTATTTTGTGTCCAACACCGGAAACTATTGCGCCAGCAGTAGCGCCTTTACGTTAGCTGTAACACCTCAACCTACTGTGAGCGTCAGTAGTTCCACTTCGCTTACCTGCGCAGGAAGCTCCGTTCATTTAACGGCCACAGGAGCCAACAGTTATAGCTGGAACACCGGGCAAACAAGTGCATCTTTCCAAACAGCACCAGTAGCAACTACCGTTTATACCATTACAGGCACTACCAATAATTGCAGTAATGTTAAAACATTTACACAACAAGTTCAACCACTTCCGGTACTTGTAATTAGCAGTTCAACCAATCAAATTTGCAGTGGAAACACTGCGATTCTTTCAGTTTCCGGCGCATCAGCTTATTTGTGGAATACAGGACAGACTATTTCTTCTATTTCAACTTCGCCATTGGCAACCACAATCTATACAGTTACAGGCACCACCAACGGTTGCAGCGCCAATGGAACTTTCACACAACTGGTTCTTCAACCTCCAACTCTTCATGTGAGTGGGGCAGAAAAAGTGATCTGTACTGGAGAGACGTTAACACTCACTGCTTCCGGGGCAAATACCTATACATGGAATGTTCCTGCATCCAATAGTAATACGATCCAGATAAGCCCGGTATTTACTACATTCCTGTCGTTGGCAGGGACTGACAATAATGGTTGCAAAAACACGGCCCTGGTTACCGTAAATGTTTCGGATTGTTTAGATATTAAAGAGCTTGCTACTGGCAACAATATCAGTATCTATCCAAATCCTACTTCAAATTTGTTTTATATAAAGGGGGGTAATGCCTGTACACTCTGGATATTTAATTCTCAGGGGCAAATGGTTTTCGAACAAAAACTGGAGTTGGAAACGACAGCTATAAACGCACACTTAACATCGGGGATTTACTATTGTAAGATACTCGAAATGGGAAAAACGTTAATCCTGATGGTTGAATAACGTAACATACCTAATTACCTCTATCCACCTCGCTTCCCAATTGCATTGTTCCAAATTAGAGTCTTTACTTAAATCATAATGATGCGTCCGCCCCTTATTTTGTCTTATTGTTTATTTATTCTGATCGCCTGCAGTAGCGAAACAGAAGCCGTTTCGTGTAAGAAACGAAAAGCATACGTGCCTGATAAGTACAGTAACATCCCTGAAACATACATCAGGAAAAGCGGCATTGAATTGATTACCTGCGGACCAAGGGGAGGGGAATATCTGAATTCGTCAGGAAAACCTACCTCTTACAGAATATTCAGGATTGTGCTGGTTAACGATACTGTCTTTCCTGCTGAGCTGAATTTGGGCTTTAACGATTCTTCGGCCAATTTTGTTCTCAAATCGTCGGAGCATATCAGTGTTTTTTTGTTTCCGCAACAAATGGTTCCAGATAGCATATTAAACACGTTCAATTTTGGAATCAACGGACTGGAGCCGTTTCTGGACAAAAGTGAGTATAACACACCGCCATTAAAAACAACCCTGCAACCGGGCGATGAGAAGATTTTTTGCATGGGGGTTATTATGACCGGACTGGCCAGAGCAACCATGCATTTTGGAAACCCCAATGCTTCATCTGCAAAAGACAGCAGGGCAGTTGCCGGTACCGGCGATAAACCACAAAAACTGAATTTGTTTTTTGAACTGAATATTAATCCGCCCTACCATCAATCCATTATTCCGTGCGGTGATGTTGTTTTAAAAAAGTAATCCGGCAATAGTAATTAAAACCTATCACGAATGAAATAGGTTATCACTGCAATAGCCTTACTTCTAACTGGCTTTTGTTTACTCAGCGCAAAAGTATAGCCGGAATTAAAGTCAACTTCAAGAGTAATGAAAGCTCCCCGGTGAACACATTGTTATTGTTTCATTCAATATTCGCCCCAAAGGTGTATCGGTTTAGATTAAATCACAAAACTGAATTTTGTTGCTCTTCCATATATCATTCAATTTTTTTAAATTCATGTTCATTTCGGAATTACCATGAAAAAACTCATCCTGCTTATTTTTCTGGCCTCCCTTTGTAAAGCCCAAACCTGGCAGTGGGCAAGGGCTGAAACGGTTTTTGCAGAAGGAATCAGCATGAGTACCGACCCCGCTGGCAACAGTTACCTTGTAGGCTATAATGTTACAACGGCAGTAGTTGGTCCGTACACAATAAGTACACCTAATAGTGGTATTGTCATAAAGTACGACGCGGCCGGCAATATGCTATGGTTGAATACCTTAACCTCTTCCGGTGGACCTGTTCAGGCCTTTGGTGTGAGCTGCGACAATTCCGGTAACATTTTTGTGACGGGGCATTTTTTCGGAACGCTCACCGCAGGTAGTTATACCGCCGCATCTAACGGAAGCCTGATGGATGTTTTTGTCGTGAAATACAATGCAGCCGGCAATGTACTTTGGCTTAAGAGTTTTGGCGGCAACAATGGTGATCTGAGTAATTCGGCAAGCACTGATAATGCGGGGAACTGTTATATTACCGGTTACTATAGCAGCATTAATATTACATTCGGAACATACACACTAACCAATACGGTGAGTGGTTCTTTTAATTATTTCCTCACGAAGCTGGATGCTAATGGCAATACACTTTGGGCCGTAGGCGGCCAGGCAGGACAATCGCAGTCCAATCAGGTATGTACCGATCCTTCGGGCGATGTTGCCATTGCAGGTACCTTTTCAGGTAGTATAATTGCAGGCACTTCAACGCTTAACTCCCAAGGGGGCTTTGATATGTTTATTGCTAAATATACTTCGGCTGGTGCGCTTGCTTGGTTTAATAATTATGGAGGCACTTCCGATGACATTGCGTACTGTGTAACTTCGGATCCCGCGGGCAATTTTTATTTTGGTGGTTCCTTTGCCAGCCCAACCGTTGTAACAGGAAATACAAGCATCGTAAACACCGTTTCGTTTAGTACGTTTCCGAGTCACGATGGTTGTTTTATGAAGCTGGGTGCATCTGGTTCATTCCAGTGGTCGCGTAGCTATGGGGGTAATGGTAAAGAAATTCTATGGGCTCTCGCTGCGAATACCAATTCGTTGTTTGTTTTTGGCGCCTTGGGAAGTAATACGGCTTCTATTGGCAGCACAACCCTTACCATTGCTGCGAACAGTGATACAGGTGTGCTGGGTTTTTACGATCTTTCAGGAAATTTGTCCACAGCCTGGGCCATGGCTGCCGGGGGTGACGACTGGTCATCGCTCACATTTGATAAAAACTGCAACCTTTATCTGGGAGGTGATATTATCCCATGACCTTAGGGCAAAGCAGTATGACGGTAACAGGAACAGAGTCGCCCTTTATAGCTAAGCTTAACTTACCGGGTTCGGGAGGTTTTAGTATAAATATTGGAGGCAATTTTAATTTATGCAGTGGTCAAAGCGCTACCCTCACCGCAGGGGGGGCGAATACATACACCTGGATAAACGGACCCGGAACCAATATCTATGTGGTGACGCCAACCGTTACCAGCCAGTACACGGTAAGCGGTACCTCAATATATGGTTGTTCAACAAGCACGGCAATACAAACGGTGAGTGTTTCGCCTAACCCTACCATATTAGTAAATGCAAGCAAAACACTGGTTTGCCAGGGTTCACCGCTGACACTTAGCGTTACCGGCGCCAATACCTATACGTGGTACAGTGGGGCTCAGAGTTCCACGATCAACCTTTCAGCTTTCAGCACTCAGGTTTACAGTGTAACAGGTACCAGTACCTTAAGTGGCTGTACGGCAACAGCAGCCCTGCAGGTAAGCGTAACATCGTGCAAAGGCGTGGCAGAAAACACAGCAACCGGCGATTGGAAAGTATTTCCCAACCCATTTAAAAATGACTTGATTGTGCATGTAGGTAATGCATTCACATTAAGTATTTACAACATATATGGCGACAGGGTGGCTGTTGTTTCTGAATCAGTTACCGACAATCGAGTGGATGTGAGCACCCTTACTGCCGGAGTTTACTTTGTAGTGCTTGAAAGTGGCACCGAAAAAAAAGTTATAAAGGTATATAAAGAGTAGGAGGCTGTAGTTTAAACAGGCCGGGGCCTCCGAGCAGGCTTTGCATTAGTGGTAACATTAACAAAAAATATGCAACAGTAACCTTGAAGCTTACGTTTCGAATAAAAAAAAACACAGCCGTTGTTTTTGATTATTTAACCGATATGCAAAAATTTGTGTCGGTGCATCCGGTTATTTATCAAATAGACCATCGCGGAAATGAAAATTATCTGGTTTATGAAACTTTAAAGTTTGGCTTTGTACCATTCTCATTTAAATATCCCGTCAGCATCCAAAAAAATGAAAACAACCAAAAAGTCACCATGCAGGCCACTGTGTTTAAGCTAA
>CALMNJ010000512.1 GCA_937868675.1 uncultured Bacteroidota bacterium
CCGGATGTTAATGTGGGGCATATTGTTGCTAATGGCAGTGCTCTACTATTTCTACTGGCGCGAAAACACAAGCCAGGCCAAGCTCATTATCAAATATCGTTTTATTGTGTTTTTTATGGCCGGATCTTTTTTCGGCCTCAATAAGCAGTATTTTAATCTGGTTATGCTCAACAAAGTAATAGTTATAGCAATATGCACCTTATTATTTTTTATCGCCTTCACAGCGCATCGTTATACCAATGATTTTGCATTCGCCTACGTGGTAAATAGCGTGGTCATAACCATTCTGATTTTTATGCTGGGGTATTATCTTATTGGTAAATTCAGCCCCCATAAGGACACTATTTACAATCGTTCGGAACATTTTTTTCTTTATATCGTGCATCCTTTTATGCTCTCTTTAATTTGTAAAGCTCTTTTTCAGACACATTTCTTCACCTTGGGCAGCTATTGGGTTGCCCTGCTTTTCGCTCTGGTACTGTCTTTTGTAATAGTAAAACTCAATAAGGTTCTTTATAAACTCTTTAGCCGCTACTTCAAAAAACTCTCGCACATGGTGCTGTAACCGTTCACCCTTTTGAGCGTGTAAAAATTGACACAAAAGGGCGCGCTCCGAAACAAACCGTAAAGTTTCGTAATTTTAAATGAGGCAAGCTTTAAACCTCATCACCATGCGAAGTCTTTTTATACTCCTGTTGTTTTTTCAAGTTAGCGGATCCTTTTGTTTTTCTCAATGTATTTCACCTGTTAATTTTCAAAAACAAAAAGATGCGCCTTCGGCCATTCCATTGTTTCAGCATTACCTTACCGTTAGGCGCGACACGGCCGCTGCGCGACCGTATTTATACGCCGCTGCAAAAGAGGGTGGGCTGATTATTTACAATGTTTCCTCACTTAGCACCGCCAGTCAGGTCGCCACTGTGCCCTCTTCATCGCTCGCCGGCCTCGATGTCAACAGCCTGGTACAATCCGGTAATTATCTTTACCTGGCCCTGGGTGATATTTTCAGCTCTTCATCTCAAAAGTCCGGCATGGCCATTATAGATGTTTCCAGTCCTGCATCGCCCCTTATCAAAAGCGTATATACTTACACCGCCAACAGTGGCGCAGGGGGTGTGGCTGTTGATGGCAATACTGCCTATCTGGCGGCCATGCAAAACGGTATACTTGTGCTTGATGTCACCAATAAATCAAATGTGCAGCTGGTGTCAGTGAAAAAACCATCAGTAAACTTTCCGGTAGTTAACCCAAGCTCTTCCGACCTTCTTAAAATAAATGCGCGAAGCCTGATAGTAAAAAACAACCTCATTTATTTGTGTTACGACGCTGGTGGAGTGAGAATACTCGATGCAGGCAATAAGGCCAGCCTTAAAGAGACCGGGAGGTACGCCAATAGTTTGCTTAACAACCGGCCACGGGCGTATAACAATCTGGTGCTTAATGATACATTGGTTTATGTAGCCGCCGATTATTGCGGAATGGAGGTGCTGAACGTAAAGGATACAGCACATATAAAGCAGGTGGGCTGGTGGAACCCATGGAATTGCCAAAACACGGGCAATACCTGGTTTAACAGCCCCGGACACACAAACGAGATTGAATTTGATCCCGCATGTAAATTGATTTTTATGAGCGCAGGCCGCAGCGATTTGATGGCGGTAAGTGTAGCCAATCCGGCTATGCCTGACTCCTGTTCGCAGTTTGGGCTTAAAACAGACAGTATAGGCACCTGGGGCCTGGGCCGGTACGGAAATCAGATCTACCTTGCTTATTTATCTACCTGGCCTTTGTTTACGCCGTTTAGATCGGAATGGAGTGGTATTAAAATTATTACTTACAATAACGCCTGCGTTACTGAATTGTTTGAACATATTAACACAGAAGGCGTTAGCGTATATCCAAATCCAGCGAATGATAAAATATATTTTGAAGGAGTGTCGTCAACGAATGGAAGCCTGTGTATCTATACGTTAACCGGCACTCTTATTTATGAAAAAGATTTTGCGGCTGGAAGTCTGCGCTGGCAATTGGATACAAAATCCATGGCGCGGGGTATGTATATTGTAAGAATAAGCGACCGAAACTCGGTGCATACGAAAAGACTTGTGCTTTCGGATTGATATCAGGCTTGTAAAGGCATGACTCCATTTACAATGGCAAATTTTATCAGGCCAACAAGATTTCCCGCCTTGGACTTCCGATAGATACTCTTCTTTATTTGATTCAGGTTTTCGGGACTCATTCTCATTTC
>CALMNJ010000513.1 GCA_937868675.1 uncultured Bacteroidota bacterium
CACATGGCGCCTTCCTGACACATGCCCAGGCCATGGCCATACCCCCTGCCAACAAACAGCACACTGTCTTTGCCCGCCGGCTGTATGCTGAAGAAGGTTGATTTTAGCTGAAGATCCTGACGGATGAATTTAAGCGGAACCCGGCTGTTATTACACTCCAGAAACATTTTCCGCGAATCCTGCGAAAAGTGAGTGGCCGCCTCTTTCCCCTCCTCCCTGTCAACCGGAAAATTGTGTTTTATTTTCAGGTAGGTAAGCCAATCGTCGGTAAGCATTTTACGCTGCCATTTGGCATTGGGCATTTTAACACTGAATGTATCCTCTATACTTCGCAAATACGGCGTGCGGGTACCCCATACATCTTCGCTGTTGGCGGTTTGGCCGCCACTGTTACTGTGAAAGGCCGCAATAATCAGGTTAAGGTTATCATCCACCACCACCTTGTTACGCGTTACCTCCACAGCACGCTGAATACTGAGATCGCGCGGTTTGCCGTAATATGCCTGACAATGTACTTGATCGCAAAGATTGAACCCTTAGGTAATATGTTTGTTGATATGAGCAAGCGCAAATGTACGTGCCAGAATAGACTGAACTTTGTAAAATTCAATGCCTGCATGGCTTCCAGACTCAGCCTCGGTAACACCCGATATGTAATTGTCAAGCCCAACCTCGTTGATGACCCTGATATACGATTCGCTGATGTTAAGGCTGAAATTGTCCTCATAAATTCTGATTCGTCGGTCGGGTTCAAGCAACTTAATTTTCATCTCCGACTCCGACTCGCTCACAAATTTGATGTATTTAAAAACGCCAAAAGGCTGGTTGTTTTTCTTTATTTCAAGGCTGTCGCCATGCTGACTAAACTGAAACACATCATTAAGTTTCGGTTTATCCACAATATTCCCATCTGCAAGCGCCCTGTACTCACCCCTGTTTACAATAAGCTGCAGGGAGGATACCTTCAGGTGGGCAAATAACCTTATCTGTATGCTTTCAACCGGCAAGTAAACAGTATGGAAAGAGCTGAAAAACAGCGGTACAGCAATCGTTAACAACAGGAAAAAAACTATTTTTTTACGCCTCATTGCAATGGCCCTCCTGATGCGTCCTTTACCAACTGTTCGGCAATGCGGCCCGATGCCCCTGGTCCACCCAGTTTACTGAGTACATTTTCATAATTGCCCAGCATGGCCATCCGGTATTCGGTATCGTTTAGCAGTTTAGCTAGTTCAGCGCTGATGTTGTCAGCCGTAAAATCATCCTGAATCAGTTCTTTTACTACCGGCTTGTCCAGTATCAGATTGGGCAAACTAATGTATTTGAGTTTCACTACCCGTTTGCCAATGGCATACGAAAGGGGGGCAGTTTTGTAACACACCACCTGAGGCAGTTTCATGAGCGCACTCTCAAGCGTTGACGTTCCTGATTTAATAACACCTGCCACAGCATAACGCATCAGCTCGTACGTTTGGTTAAATACCACCTTAACGTTTTTTGCTCTGAGCCCTTCATAGTATTTTGAATCGAGCGAATTGCTGCCGGCAATTACAAATTCATGATTTGGAAATTTTGGAACCACAGCCGTCATGATCTCCAGCATGCGTTCAATTTCCTGAACCCTGCTGCCGGGAAGCACCGCAACCAGCGGTTTGCCGCTAAGTCCATTCCCGTCAAGGAACTGGGTTTCCGATTTTAATCCGGGCAATTTTTTTTCGATGGCATCAATAAGCGGGTGCCCCACAAAATGCACTTTTATGCCATGTTTGTTGTAAAACGCCTCCTCAAAGGGAAGGATTACAAACATTTTGTGCGTGTAACGCCTGACGGTTTCAACACGGCTTTCCTTCCACGCCCAAACACTGGGCGAAATGTAGTATTCAACCTTTATTCCATTTGCGGTAGCCCATTTGGCCATGCGCAGATTAAAGCCAGGATAGTCAACCAGCAGCAACACATCGGGCTTGAAGTCGAGAATGTCTTTTTTTACTATAGAAAAATTTCGGCGTATGGCACCGATGTTTTTGAGCACCTCGGCAAATCCCATAAACGCCATCTGGCGAATGTGAATGCTCGCCTTTTTACCACTCGCGGCCTCCATCAGATCGCCGCCTGTAAAGGCAAAGCTGGCAGCGGCATCGCGCTTAAGCACCTCGCTCATGCAATTGGCCGCGTGCATATCGCCGCTGGGTTCGCCTGCTATGAAATAGTACTTCATTACAAATAGGTAGGCTCAAGATAATAAGTAACGTAGGCTACCAAACCTATATAGATGATAATGCTTGTTATTACACCTTTATTAAAGCGATCCAGTTCCTGGTTAAGTCCCAGATAAAAAATAAGCAGGTTGCCAAGTCCGCATATTTTAATAACGTTGCTAAGCATGTAGCCGTTAATGAGATAATGCGTGAAACGAACCGGGAAACTTAACTGATGGTTGGTGAACAACCAATAAAAAACATACACAATTCCCGGAAAAATAAGCCCGGTTAAAAATCCGACAAAAAAATTATTTGCTCTTTCTTTCCAGTTCTTCATAGTTTCTCCAAATCTTTTAACTCGGCCATGGCACTGTATGCCGTGAGATCGGCCTGTGTAGGCACTACCGATATATACCCCCTTGAAAGGGCCCACTCGTCGGTATCGAGCGACTCTGGTTCAAAATTCACAAATTCACCGGTGAGCCAGTAATAGCTGCGGTTGTAAGGATCTTTGCGCTCCTCAAAACGTTCAACCCAATTGGCCCGCGCCTGGCGTACCACTTTAACGCCCATTATTTCGGAAGCTTTTAGTTTAGGAATGTTCACATTCAAACAAACGCCTTTTGGCATGGCATGATGGAGCGCATTTTTTATAATGCCTTTCAGGTGCGCGGCCGCCTGTGTAAAATCGGCCTCGGCCGAGTAATCGCACAAGCTGAAGCCAATGCTGGGCGTGCCTTCCAGAGCGCCCTCGATGGCCGCACTCATGGTGCCGCTGTAAATCACATTTATGGAACTGTTGCTGCCATGATTGATGCCGCTCAGCACCAGGTCCGGGCGCTTCTTCAAAATGTTGTTTACCGCCATTTTCACGCAATCCACAGGTGTACCGCTGCAGGCAAATTCCATTTCGGCCCAGGGGTGATACGAGGTTTTTTGTAAACGCAGTGTTGAGTTAATCGTGATCGCGTGCCCCATGCCGCTTTGCGGTTTATCGGGAGCTACCACAACAACCCTGCCGAAACCCGATGCCAGCTCGCTCAGGTATTTAATTCCCGGTGCAAACACACCATCGTCGTTGGTCACCAAAATAAGTGGTTTCTGATTCAAACTCATTTACTTGCTTAAAACTAAATAAAGTTAGCCTTGAATAATTTACAGCCGGTTAAACTTACTAAAGAATGTCTGTTAATTTTAAACAATATTATGAGATCAATGCTGTTATAACAGTAATATTGCCGCGGCTTTGCAATTTTGTCAGTAAGGTGCAAATGGCATTTAAGTTGATGGCGTAATAAAAAAATAAAGAAATGATTTACGATCCCGGATTATTAGTAATAAGTCTTGTGTTTATGGGTATAGGCATGCTCATCAGCAGCCGTCTTAAGAACAAGTTTGAACAGTACTCGCGCGAGCGGCTCAGCTCGGGCCTTAGCGGCCGCGAAGTGGCCGAAAAAATGTTATGGGAGAACGGCATTTACGATGTAAAAGTGCAAAGCGTGGCCGGCATGCTTACCGACC
>CALMNJ010000514.1 GCA_937868675.1 uncultured Bacteroidota bacterium
ATTGGATGATTAAAATCCTGAGTGCTTTTATTGGTTTTTTTGATTCTCCAACCTGGGGTTATGCCAGCGCCGTAGATTTTTCGGCACCCGACTTTGTTTTTCTCTCCATTGTAATTATTCTGCTTACTGTGGCCATACAGTTAAGACACAGCCTACTTTTTACGGTATCTCTGTTTGTTGTTGTGTTCTGGCAAATGGTCTCGCTTATTTTTTCCATTGAAACAAAAAACAAATCGCTGATGGTGGTTAGTCACATGCGGAAGCAAGAGGGCATTATGATAAAGAACCGAGATAAAGTGTATTTGTATTGTACCGATGCCGGATCGCAAAACTATTATTTGCACAACCAGCTCATTTCCTTCAATTATCCTGAAATAAAAGAACTGAACTTTAATTATGCTAAAACAGGGAACGCGAATTTTGTATTGCTTAACAAAAAAAACACCCGGCCCGACACCACGTTTGATGATGTGAACACAATAATAATCGGCAATAATTACAGGCTTGGCACCAATGATCTGGCTGCGTTCCCCGACCTTAAGCTGGTGATTGCGGATGGATCTAATTCGCGCTACAGTCTTCGTCGCACAGAAGAATTATGTCGTAAATTTGCCATCGCGTTTTACAGCACTGCCAAAAGCGGTGCATACATAAAGGAAACACATGAAACTACGGATAGGCGACAAAGTCAGGTTTTTGAATGAGGTTGGTGAAGGCGTTATTTCGCGCATTAAGGACAAAGACACCGTGTATGTTGAAATGCAGGATGGATTTGAAATTCCCTATCATGTAAAACAGTTGGTGCCTATTCACACGGAACTTATCCTGGACAAGGACACCAACAACATTGAACTCGATCCGGAAGCCCAGCTGACCGACACCGTTTATTTTGTGATAGAACCCGATCATGAGTTACAGGCCTTGGTGAACGATTTCAAACTGTATCTTTTCAACGCTTCATCGTACAACCTGATCTTTACCTATTCGGTTAAGGACGGCGAACATTTTCAAACCATCAGGCATGGCGAAGTGGGCGCGTACCAGAAAGTGCTGCTCAAACAAGTTAAAATGCCTTACTTCCGGGAATACGTTTACCATAAAATAGAGGCTCTGTTGTATAAAAATACCTTTTATAAACCGCAGGCGCCCTTCAGCGAAACAATATATGTAACCGAATATCTTATCGGCAAAACCAGGGCTGTGCGGCACGAGGAGTTTAAGTTTTCTGTGTATGCCTTTGTCTTAAAAGAGAACTTTTTCAACGAAGAACAGGTAAAACAGGAACTGAGTTTGGTTGACATTGAAAAACTCAAGAGTATTAAAGAGTTCAGGAGCAAAGAGCAGATTTCCAAATCCAATAAGGATTACCTGCGTTCGCTCGAAAAGGAAGTGGACCTTCACATTGAAGAGTTGATAAGTGATACGGCAGGGCTGAGCAATTACGAAATGCTGAACATACAACTGGAGCGTGTGGAAAAAGAACTTGATGAAGCCATCGCAAAAAAAATGCGGAAACTAATCCTCATTCACGGTGTGGGCAATGGCCGCCTGAGGCAGGAGATTCACAGCCTGCTGCGTAAAACCGGGGGGCTTACCTTTCACGACGCACCTTACAAGGATTATGGGTATGGCGCCACACAGGTAAATATTCTGTAAGGCCTTTATTTATTAATTTAGCATCCGTATTATGATTCCTTTTTCGCCCCCCCGTATTGACGATAAAATATGCAATGAAGTAATTGCGGCGCTTAAAAGCGGCTGGATCACCACCGGACCCCGTACCAAGAATTTCGAAAAAAAGATCAGCGAATATTGCGGTAATCCCAACACACTGTGCCTTAACTCGGCCACAGCGGGTCTCGAAATGATGCTGCGCTGGTTTGGAGTGGGTGAGGGCGATGAGGTAATATTACCCGCCTACACGTATTCCGCCACCGCCAACGTGGTGGTGCACTGCGGCGCACGCCCGGTGTTTGTGGATGTGAACCAGCACGACTTTAATATTGCAACCGCCGAAATAGAAAAAGCAATTAATGCCAATACCAAGGTAATTATGCCCGTTGATTTTGGCGGCATGCCCTGCGACTATGAACAAATTAATGCGCTTGCGGTAAAGCACCGCTCGGTTTTTGTACCAAGGGGCCACAACCAGGAAAAACTTGGCCGGATACTGGTGCTGAGCGATTCGGCCCACTCCTTTGGTGCTTCGGTAAATGGTAAAAAAACTGGAAGCCTCACCGATGCGAGTGTGTTTTCTTTTCACGCCGTAAAAAACCTAAGTACAGCCGAGGGGGGCGCCATTGCGCTTAATTTGCCGGCACCGTTTGATAATAAAGCCATCTACGATGCGCTCTGCATTTCGACCTTGCACGGGCAAAACAAAGATGCCTTAGCCAAAACCCAAAAAGGAAACTGGCGCTACGATATTGTGGAAGCCGGTTATAAATGCAACATGACCGATGTGGCGGCAGCCATTGGGCTGGTTGAAATAGAACGCTATGATAACGACACACTGCTGAAACGCAAACACATTGCCGATCTGTACTCGGCACTTCTTGAAAACGATGCTCGCATTGAACGCCCCGTTTTTAAAGAAAACGGAAAACAAAGTTGTTACCATCTTTATCCTGTTCGTATTAAAAATGCCAGCGAAGCACAGCGGGATGCCGTTATCAAAGAAATTTTTGATCAGGATGTAAGCGTTAATGTGCACTTTTTGCCGGTGCCAGCCACCAGTTTTTACCGCTCACTGGGTTACAACGCCCAAAACTATCCGGTAGCTTACGATAATTACTGTCGCGAAATTACCCTTCCGCTTTATTACGACCTTACGGATGAGCAGGTGAACACCGTGGTAATGGCGCTAAAAAAAGCGCTCGACAAGGTTGCAGGATGAAACGGCTGTTCGACGTCATAGCCTCGTTTGTTGGATTAATTCTGCTTTCTCCGTTCCTGATTCTCATTTCGGTATTGGTGGTTCTTACATCGCGGGGTGGTGTATTTTATATTCAAAAACGGGTTGGTAAAAATGGCCATGACTTTAACCTTTACAAATTCAGAACCATGCGACCCGGAGCCGACCAAAAGGGTCTGCTTACGGTTGGCGGCCGCGATCCTCGCGTTACGGCCACAGGCTATTATCTTAGGAAATACAAACTCGACGAGTTGCCGCAGCTTCTTAACGTGTTGTTTGGCAGCATGAGTTTTGTTGGCCCGCGTCCGGAAGTGCGCAAATATGTTGACTTGTACAGCGAGGAGCAAAAAAAGGTGTTGCTTGTAAAGCCGGGCATTACGGATTATGCGTCGCTGGAGTACTTTAACG
>CALMNJ010000515.1 GCA_937868675.1 uncultured Bacteroidota bacterium
AAATGATAACATTAACCTTGCTTCATGGAATTGTATTGAAATCATGGTGAAGCTTAATAATCCTGTCTCTGCAACGAATGGTGAAATAAAACTATGGATAAATGGAAACCTTATCTCAAATCTTGGATATCAATTCCCAACGGGAACTTGGAGTTTTAATCATTTTACAGAAGGCTCAGGTATACCATTTGAAGGATTTCAATTTAGGAATGACAATGCTCTTAATCTGAATTATATTTGGCTCCGAAATTTTAACGACATGAACTCCGTAGGCCATCAGGGTAACATTTATTTTGACCACTTAGTTGTTGCTAAAAAATACATTGGACCAATATCGACAACTCTAACCACAGGTTTAGACGACAATTATATCCCAATTGATATCATCCTTTATCCGAATCCAGCAAATGAAATTGTTAATTTCTCGACTACCATTAAAAATCTATCTATAACAAATGTATTCGGACAAGTTATTCTTCAAGTAAAAGACATTTCAAATGTATCAACAGAATCATTAAAAGACGGACTTTACATTATTCAAGCAGACAACAGAATACATAAATTAATCATTAAACATTGAAAATAAAAGCCCAAACCGCTTACAACAGCTACAAGAAATTGGCGGTTCAGTGGTTAGATGACGCTTTGTGCTTCGTATAAAGTTCAATGCTGGCAGACAGTTTTGTGCTTCGAAATCGCCAACTTCTTGTAGCCAAACGTTACCGCCAATTGCATGACGACGAGACCAATAATATTGATACTTCTATTTTTTCTTTTTGCATCGGGCATTTTGGCGCAAAAATTATCTCGTGCAGACACCGTAAGACTTTTAGCAACTTGGAAAAAGACCGCTAATTGTCTAAGGACTAAAGACACATTAAGACTTCGGACACTTTGCCTCAACTCGGTCGACTGCAAGCTTTGCGGTTTCCCTGACGACACTATTATTGACGCGCATAAGCCACTTGCAATATTCTTCACGCATGGTCTTGACAAGCTAAATGCGGACAAGAAACTTTGGAAGATTATTGATTCCGAGCAGCCAGATATAATTGTGTCCGGGTATATTGACAAAAATGGAAACGGAGAGCGCGTTTATTGCATCGCATACCTCTATTGGAAGCAAAATGAAATTGCGAAAAATCACGAAGGCGGACAAGTACTCTTTGACTATGTCTTGCGCAAAGGTGACTTTAAACTGTATAGTATTACGACGGTACCGTGACCAAGCAACTGGTGGTAACAGCGCACAAAGCCGCCAGACGGAAAGAGGCAGCATCTAGTATGCAGCCGCTGTTTAAAAATAAGGCGTGCTTCGCACCGGGACATAGTGGCGCGGCTGGTTAAATTATTTTAACTTCGGGAAACGTTTGAACATTTTAGCAACCGGCGGCATTTGGAGACGCGCCCTGCTGTGAATTTTGGAAGGTAAGTGATGAATTAGAATCTGCATTACTTGGACATATCAATAAGACAGGTATTGGGCAAGACTAAAAGAAAAACGCCCTATAACAGCACCCGAAAGTGGCGGTTCAGTCAAATAGAAGCATTAAGCAAAAAATAAATCCGGATGCGTGTAGATAGGAGAAGTTCCGAAACGGCCACCTTAAGATAGTTACCAGCCGTTACAAGTCATCGTCAGTCATTAAGTTTGACGTTACTAGCTCTTTTTGCGCACGGTGCGCTGCTCGATGCGTTTCTCGTATTGGTTGCCCTGAAAAATACGGTGCACATAAATTCCGGGGGTGTGTATGTGATCGGGATCCAGCTCACCGGCCGGCACCAGCTCTTCCACCTCGGCCACAGTGATGCGGCCTGCCATGGCCATTAAGGGATTAAAATTACGTGCCGTGCTGCGGTAAATCAAATTGCCTGCCGTATCGCCTTTCCATGCTTTTACGATGGCAAAGTCGGCTTCAAACGCTTTTTCCATCAGGTATTCCTTTTCTTCACCATGAAAGGTAAAGCGCCGCGTTTCCTTGCCCAGGGCCACTTCGGTGCCCACACCGGCCGGCGTGTATATCACCGGCATGCCATACCCCGCCGCCATGCAGCGTGTGGCCAGTGTGCCCTGCGGTACCAGCTCCACTTCCAGTTCGCCGCTCAGCATCTGGCGCTCAAACTCATCGTTCTCGCCCACATAACTCGATATCATTTTTTTTATTTGTCGCGTTTGCAGCAAAAGACCAAGACCAAAATCATCCACACCGGCATTGTTGCTGATGCAGGTAAGATTTTTCACGCCCATCTTTACCAACTGCGTGATGCTGTTTTCAGGAATTCCGCACAGTCCGAAACCGCCCACCATCAGGGTCATTCCATCCTTTACGTCTTTTAATGCCTCGCTGGCATCTTTCACAACTCGGTTTATCATAATTACTTAAGGCTATCTCTCACAAATATATATATTTTATCTTTTTTAAAGGGGAAGCAACGCTCAAACTCAATCTCCTTCCACATCACAAAACTATCGGGCCTTGAATAGGTAAGTACGTAATTAAATTCATTCAGATTGGTGTAATCGCGCCACCAGCTTGGCTGCCCCTCGTCCCAGCAGTTCACCTCAAAGCCGCCGTTTATTTTTTGCACATCGAGTTGTTTTTCGGATTTTATCTGTTCCACCTCATTCCATTTAATGCGGTTCACGGTAAAATAATCACGCGTGCCGGCAACCGACACATACGCAAACACAAGCAACACCGGCAAGGCCGGCCACAGGTTTTTTACACCGCCCGGATGAAGGATGGCGGCAAACACCAGCGCCATGCTGATGGCAGGAATAAGATAGCGGTCGAAATAACTGACGGTAACACACAGCAGGCCCAGATAAACCAAAACAAAAGCGGCCAGCATAATGATAAATGCCCGCGGCACCGCCGAAGCCTGAACCGTTTTTTTTGTGACCAGTGCAACCACAGATAAACTGAAGAACACCGAGGAAGCCAGCGCCAGCACCAGTGCTGCAATGCCGGCCACCTTTGCAAATACCGGCGAATAGGTGTGTGCCTGTTCTGCGCCCGAAGCGGCGCTGTAAAAGGTTTCGGGGCCCAGCGACATGTTGGTGAACACGTTCCCAAAGCTTACATCCTGCATATCCAGCACAGGCAACAGCAACAGGGCATTGAGTGCCACCACAACACCAAGCACCAGGGGTTTTATTTTTTTGAGAAGCGATGGATAAAACAACAAACAAAACGGCGAGGTGTATAACAGCATGTAAAGCAGCATAGACTTGTAACGCATGGCGAGGCGGCCCAGCACGTCGGCAATAAAATTGGTTTGCGTCACATCCACCGTACTAAAGTTGCGGTAACCCGAATAGTCGGGCAGCGTGCGGATAAGGTACGCA
>CALMNJ010000516.1 GCA_937868675.1 uncultured Bacteroidota bacterium
AATTAATTAATAATTAAGTACTCAGCTAAAATCTAAAATATTAAAAATTTAAATAGAGCACTAAGTTTTAGGTAATTTTTTTTGCACACCTTAATACCTTGCTAAAACGCGGTAACCAGGGCACTGCTTGTTCAATGCCGAAACTAACTATTACTTTTATAAACGGGCAGGCAGAAACATAAGTATGTTTCTGCCTGCGTTTGGTATTAAAAACCGGTTAGTTTATTCCCGAATTTAACCTCTTATTCTGTTCCTTCAACGATAATTTTATGCGTATGGATACCAGTGCCTGCCTGTATTTCTCTTATAAAGTAGATACCAGGTACGAGTCCGCTTATTGTAGTTTTAAATCCGTTCTCGTCGTTTAATATCACAGTCCCAACATTTTGTCCTAGTTCATTCACAAGTATGAGTTCACATTCGCGGTCTGACAAAACATTAAACTCTCCGTTGTTCGGATTTGGATAAATGCTAACGTTACGCGCCAATATATTCTCAGCAATTCCAACACATCCGTTTACTTTTACCTGAATCACGGCAGAGCTTGTGCAGCCTGCACTGGAGGTACCCACCACATTGTAAATAAAGGTTGTGATGAGGCTTGGCGAAATGGCAACCAGCGTACTGGTTGAACCGGTACTCCAGCTATAAGTGCTTGCGCCGCTTACAGTAAGGCTGTTGGTTTCGTTTTTGCACATAGATGTTCTGCTTGCTGCAGCCGTGAGCGTTGGTGTAGGATTAACAACCACCTGAATGGTAGTGTTGGCGCTGCAGGTAATAGCGTCGGTGAATGTTTCGGTAGCCACTGTGTAAATGCTGGTTACCGATGGGGTTAAGGTAATTCCCTGAAGCGGGAATGTTCCGTTCCAGGTATAGCTGTCGGCTCCATTGGCGTTAAGTGTAACTGGATCACCGTTACAAACAACCGTTGGCCCGGTAATGGTAACACTAGGTGTGTAAACATTTACCATTACTGTATTTTGTCCGATACAACCAGCCGAGTTTTCTCCCGTTACACTGTAAACTGTGGTACCCGATGGATTATCTACAATTACAGAGTTTGTAGGGCCAGTGTTCCAGGTATAGGAATTAGCCCCGGTGGCAGTAAGCGTAGCGGCATCACCATTACAAATAAGTGTGCTGCTTGGTGTTGCAATTATTGTAGGGCTGGCCACGGTAACCACAAACGTTGAGGTACCTGAAGAGCAGCCAACCGAATTAGTGGCCCCAACCGAATAAACACCAGGGCTGGTGCAGGTAAACACTGCCGTGGTACCGTTTGTGTTACCGGGCGTCCAGGTGTAAGAAAGGCCGCCGCTTGCTGTCATACCAACTGTGTAGCCTTCGCATACCGAGGTGGCCGTGCTTACGATATTTACGGTTGGTATAGGTAGTACATTGATACTTAAACTTGTTGTTCCGGAGCAGGTACCATCGGTTGCAGCCACGGAGTATGATGTATTGCCAGTAGGACTTACAATAAAGTTGCCCGTTGTACTTATTGAATTGTTGGGCAGAAGAGTATAACTTGTGGCAATCGAACTTAAACTGATGCTTGCAGCCGAACCAAAACAAATTGTTGGAGAAGATATGGCAACCGAAATGGGAATGGGAGCTACCGATATGGTTATTGCCGAGGTGCTTGTACCGCAGGCATTTTGCCCGGTTACCACATAGGAGTTCGTTCCGCTGGGCAAAAAGCCAGATCCGTTCGTAACCGCATTACTCCAAGTATAGGTGTTGGCGCCACTCGCCGTCAGTGCAACCGTTTTACCAAGGCATACACTGCTGGATGAGGCTGTGATTGAAAGTGACGGAAGCCCAACATCTACAGTGACAAAAACAGTTGAAGCCGAAATACAGTTTATGGCATTGGTTGCATTAACCACATAACTTGTATTGGTCGTGGGACTCACTACAAGGGATTGGCTGTTA
>CALMNJ010000517.1 GCA_937868675.1 uncultured Bacteroidota bacterium
CCCTGGATAGGCTCCACCATAAAACCGGCCGTGTTGGGGTCGGCAATGGCTTTTTCGAGTGCAGCCAAATCGTTATAGTCAACCAGTTCGTAGCCTGGCAGGAATGGCCCAAAACCCGAATAACTGCTGGGGTCGTTACTTGCCGAAACAGCGGCGAGCGTTCGCCCCCAGAAATTACCTCTGGCAAACACCATCTTAGCCTGATTTTCCTTTACACCCTTCACATCATAGGCCCAGCGGCGGGCCAGTTTCAATGCTGTTTCGCCGCCTTCCACCCCGGTGTTCATGGGCAGCACTTTGTCAAAACCAAAATAGGTTGTAATGTATTTTTCGTACTCGCCCAGCACCGAATTGTAAAACGCACGAGATGTGAGGGTGAGTTTTTGCGCCTGGCGGGTGAGCGCCGCAATAATGCGCGGGTGGCAGTGGCCCTGGTTAACAGCGCTATAAGCTGCCAGAAAATCATAGTATCGCTTGCCTTCCACGTCCCACACGTAAACGCCTTCGCCCCTTTCAAGCACTACCGGTATGGGATGGTAATTATGAGCGCCATAGCTGTCTTCCAGCTCCATGAGGTATGCGCTTTTTGTCATTGTGTCAATCATGTTTTGTTACTACACAAATATACTTAAATAAACCGAGAGCCCCGTTCACAGGGGCTTAGCGTTAGTTTGAGGGCCGTTTATTAAAAATGGCACGAAGCTTTTTCTGGGCGGGAACCTCAACCAGATAGGTTACAGCCGCCGCAATACCTATTAACACCGGTAGCACGATCGCAAAAGCGCTCAGATAAAAATTAATTTGCAGGCGGTCGGTAAAAAACGGGAACAATAAATTAAGGCAAATAAACTGATGGGTAAGATACAATGGGTACGAAACCTTGCCAACAAACAAAAGCGGCTGCACGGTTATAAATTTAAGTTTGTGAAACGCAAACAGTAAAAACATGAGAGTGTATGCAGCAATGGCATAGCTATATGTGGATTGTTTCAAAAAAATGTTTCGTCCGGTTGATTCAAACATCAGGCACTGGCATAAGGCACACAACAATACCAATGAAAGCACTAAAGGTGTTTTTGCCGAACCACTGTAAAGCCTGTAGCAAAGCATTCCGATAAAAAACAATGGAAAGTATTGCATTACCGGAATGGCGGCGAACAGCCGTTTAACTCCGTCATGCCCGGTAAACCAGGAAAGAAACAAGAACGCGACACAGGCCACTGCACCCCACAACTCAATATGCCGGAGAAGCTTTAATTTATAAAGAACACCCATAAGAATATAAAAATTCAGTTCCACAAGCAATGTCCAGTAGGGCCCGTCAATGTCGGGCATACCCAGATAATGCTGAAACATACTGAGGTTTGCCAGCAACTGCCGCCAGTGCACCTTTTCGTAATCAATCACGTTAAACTGATAATACAATTGCATAAGTATATAGGTAAGAATCACACATACCCAATAGGCCGGATAGAGGCGTGCAAAGCGGTTACCCACAAATTGACGCAGGTTTTCGGCCTTTTCAAGGCTCATAAAAATCACAAAGCCACTGATGATAAAAAACAAATCAACCCCGGTGTTTCCAACCGAAAACTCGAACCGGTTTTCGGGTCGTCCCCAGGAGTAATGGAACAACACAACGAGCATGGCTGCCAATCCGCGCAAAGCGTCGAGTTCACGGTATCGCTGGTGTTGCTGTATCGCCATTTTTCCGCTTCAAGATAATTATTTCTTTTTGTTTGAGGCCGAAAGCCCTGTATGACTGAGTGAGTGAATAAGCATTTCACTTTTTTTAAATGTTTTCGGAATAGCTTTTGTTTAATTTAGCCGAGCTACAACTTTTATGAAAAAACTATTTCTCGTTCTCATCTCGGCGTTCGCGCTCCAGGTTGCAAACGCACAAGCCCCTGTCTGGAAAAAAGAACAAATTATGCCTGCCGAAGAGCTGGCCGAAAAGCTTAAACCGGGTGCCAAGGACGTGCCACTTGTGCTCAACGTAGGTCCTATGGATAACATTAAGACCGCTATTCCGGTTGGGCGTGCCACCAGCGTAACCGGCATTGAAAAAATAAAACAGGTGGTGGCCTGGGAAAACAAGAACCGCACGATTGTGGTGTATTGCGGCTGCTGCTCATACTCAAGCTGCCCTAACCTCAAGCCCGCTTACGACGCGCTTATCGCGCTTGGCTTCAAAAACACCAAAATACTGGGCCTGCCCGAAGGCATAAAACCCGACTGGGTGGCCAAGGGATATCCGATGGAATAAACTGTGTTAATGCCTGACAAAGGCACTTGAAAGGTTGTTGTAACCCGACTTGTAATTTTCCACCTGATCAATAGCCGGAAAAGGAAATCTATCGACCGTTAGCGCTGTATCACCATTGAGGTGGAATTTTAGTGTATTATCAGAAATACTCATGCCGTGTGTATTGCCTGTAATCTTAATGGTAAGATCCAAAGCACCGTTCTGCGACTCCTTATCCTTAATCCGGTAAGCATTTTTCGAAACCTGCGAACCGTCTTTGTAAAAGATTACCTCGCCTTTATCATTAAACTCAACCGAAGCCGTGAAGGGAACATCCTTTTGATAAAGGGTAGAGGTTTGGGTGGTGAGGAAAGAGCCCTTACTAATACCCGTGCTTACCCAGTCATATTTTCCCTTAAGTGAAGCAAAATCACCGGTTAATTTATTTTAGAGCAGGAACCACCTAAAAAAAGAAAGGCAACAAAGGCAAAACTTTTGAAAACAGACGGTGCTTTTCCCATGCCATTTTGTTTAGTTATTCTAAGCTACTATATTATATCCACAAAAACAAGGTAAAAGCGTACTCTTTTGCGGTAAACAATTAATTCAAAGGCCTTAAGCAAAGTTTACACTAAATTAGTTATCGTATTTTTGGAACAAAAAATAATCTATAGTATGACCAAAAAATTACTTCTATTAGCGCTTGTGGCTTTTACAAGTAGCCGCGCACAGGTTTTGATACAGGAAGACTTTAACAGTCCTTTCAACCCAACTGCGGCCGGATGGGTGCTTCAGAACGAATCGGCAAATACAAACGCTATTACAACTACCTGGTATCAGGGCGATCCAACCAATTATTTTTCTGCCTTTAGCGGCCAGGCTCCGGATTATTACGCGGCCGACTTGTTGAGTACCGATCCCAATACTGCCGGAACCATCAGTAACTGGCTTTTTACGCCAACTGTAACAATCTATAACGGCGCCGAACTTCGGTTTGCGACCCGCACTGTTTTTCAGGGCAATACCAATCAGTTTCCTGACCGGCTTCAGGTGCGTATGAGTACAGCCGGCACTGCATCAGTAATCCCAACAGGTCCAACGAGTGTAGGTACGTTCAGCAATCTTCTGTTCGATATCAACCCCTCACTTTCAACCAGCACCGCTTCCGCACCAACCGGAACTGTGGTGAACGGATATCCGAACGCATGGACTGTTTACACGGTTCAGGTAACCGGAGTAACAGGTACAGTAACCGGACGCTTTGCCTTCCACTACTTCGTTACGAATGGCGGATTTTCAGGGGCCAACTCCAACTATATTGGACTTGATGCGGTAAATTACTCATTACCCTGTGGTGCAGTTGTAAATAACTACACGGTTTGTACCGGTGGAACCGCTACGCTTTCGGCCATTGGGGGACTTGCCTCTACCACCTATTCGTGGAGCAATGCCTCAACGGCTTCTTCAATCGTGGTAAACCCCAGCGCCACTACGGTTTATTCTCTTTTCGTGAGCAATGGAACAGTATCTTGTGGCGCCCCTGTTACTTCAACGGTTACACTGGGCTCACAGCTTTCATTTTCGGTGAGCGCATCGCAATCAACCGTTTGTGCGGGCCAAAGTGTTACGCTTAGTGCGGCAAGCGCGGCCACCACTTACAGTTGGGTAACGCCAAGCGGAACACTTGGCGGAGCCAGTATTGTGGTTACCCCCACTGCCAGCACCACGTATTCGGTAGGCGGAACCAACAGCAACTTTTCATGTTTTGGTAATGGGGCTATCGGCATTTCGGTAAAACCTTCGCCTCAGCTTACGCTCACCAGTTCGCCCAAGCCGCTTTGTACCAGTGACACGATCGTGGTAATCAGCGCCAGCGGCGCCAACTCATATACCATCTTCGGCGGTACCCAAAACCCGGTAGCGGTGGGGTCTCCCAGCACTCCAGGTACTTATACTTATGAAGTGTTTGCTGAAACCACCGGATGCTTTGCTTCCAAAATGGACAGTGTAATTGTGCTTCAAAGCCCCACACTCACCGTTACCAAATCAAGCGGCAGCGCCTGTGTGGGCAACAGCGTAACACTTAGCGCCAGCGGGGCCAGTACCTATACCTGGTCGGGTGCCGGCGCCGCTACAACACCTACGTTTGCCTACACATCCGCTTCGGCTGGTGTGAAACAGTTTACGGTGGTTGGAGCCGATGCCAATGGTTGCACCGATACTCAAAACATCAGTGTAACATTTAATTCCTGCGTTTCTGTTCATGAACTTGATGCGGATGCCCTGGGCATTTCAGCCTACCCCAACCCATTCAGCGCGGAACTTAAGGTAAGTGGTTTGACAGGCCGGGTGGAAGTTATGAATGCCGTTGGTGAAAAGGTACTTAGCCTAAACGTAAACGGCGAAAGCAACCTGAATACCATGTCGCTTGCCAAAGGCGTTTACCTTGTGAAGTTTTACGCTGAAAACGGAAACCATCTCAAAACCGAAAAACTGATTAAGAATTAGAATTAATATATCGTTATCATGAAGCCCGGCTCTGAATGTGCCGGGCTTTTTTTTGCGAGGGCATTAAAGGGCGCCAAAAGGTGTGGATGTTGACGAAAAAACTGTAAGGAAGAAAAGTCCGAAACTGAATAGAAAGAGTTTTGTCATATTGGTCTGTGGTTGCATTGAGGGCAATTACTGGTAACGTTTTGCGTATTTGCGCTGTGGCGGTTTCAGGGCACTTACCTGTCTGCCTGCATAAAAATTTATTAGATGCACTACTGTTGATTTGCCCACTTCACCCGCCATAGTCGCAAATACGCTGTTACAGGCTGGCGTTTCTGTCGTCCGCTTGTTGCAACCAGTGTCTTTATAATGTCTTGCAGTCATTGTCGGGTTGTGCGATTGCGTTTTTAAAATTTTGGAAGGGAAGGAGATTTAAAAAATAATTTAATTTCGGGCTGGAAACTTGGAAGCTCTTTTGCAATTTTTGGTTTGCGTGTCGGTTTGTGCGAATTGCAAATGTGCTTACAAGTGTGTGTCGGCATATTGGTTAATTATAAGTCTTTTACAATTTCGTTTAACCAGCCGGTAGAAATTGCATATCGTCTAAATGCTAAAAATGATAATTCAACATCTTTTGAATCTCTAATGAATTTTTTTACAATGATTGCAATTTCATTACTCTGATCTGTTGGGTCTTCGTTGTCAAGCAATGCGCTTCTTATATCACGTTCAAAGACATCAAGCAGTTTTCTTCTGTCGTCATTTAAGTATTTCCTATCGATTTGACATTTCTCAATAGTGTAAGCAAATCGATCATTGTCTGATTCTATTAACCCGGTTTTCTGAAATTTAATCTGTCCAAGTGGGTTTGTTACTTCTGGGTTGACCATTTTTGGATTTTCTATCGCGTCATATCCCGCTGAACTACGATTAATAAGTCGGACATTTGCCTCAGTATTATCGAATGATACTTGGGTTCCACCCTCCCCTAAATCAAAATGAGTGCCTTTATAGCCGTTGCAATCTGGACACGCCATTATTAAATTGTCCCATGAAAAAGCTAACCAATAATAAGTGTCCTTTGGTCTATAATGTTCTACATTATAACGCTCCATTTTTTGCTCGCAATAAGCGCATTTGTGATTATATATTGCGATTAAAGCATCCCGAATGTCTTGGGTTTTGTATCTGTTATTATACTCGTCTTTATCGACATATTTTTCACCATCAATAATGGCTGTTCTTTTTTCATGAGTCGTTCTTGATAATCGCGGAATAACAGCCATTCCCGGAAACAAATCGGCAAAAGCAGGAATTAAAGAAGACGGAACTGCGGCAATATCTTTTTCTATCTTAATCATTCTTCCCTAATTCTTTTTTGATTATTGCATCAATCAATTTATCAATGTCCTCGTTTTTGACAAATTCTTTCCCTTGAGATTTTTGTTTCTCCAGCTCTTCTTCCAATTTTTTATTTATTCGATATAGTAAATATGTTTCGCTCGTATCCGCATCATCATTTTCTGTGTTCATTCTTGAATCGAGCAGACCGAATAATGGAGATGTCAAAATTGTATTAATCATTAAATGATCTAAATCTTTCCTAAAATAAGGATCGCTCACTCTTGTTTTACCATCTTCGGTGTTTCGGTATACACGATAAATTATTGCATCTTCTGAGGCACCTTGTATAATCGTAGGACTATGAGTAGTGAATAAGAATTGAACATTTGGGAAAATAGTACGCAGTTTTTTTATTATTACTCTTTGCCACTTTGGGTGCAAGTGCAGATCAATCTCATCAACTAAGACAATTCCTCTTAAATCACTTGTTTTTTGTCCAGCAATTGCGCTTTTGTTTAAGCGATAAATTAAATCGGACACAAAAATTAGAATACTTTTATATCCTTCCGAAAGTTGGTCAAATGTTAAACTTGCATTCTTTTCCTTAAAAGATATTCCGGTTCCTTCAATTTTTATTTCGACATGTTTTTCTAATAAATCGAAAAACATTTCTTCCAATGAAGAAACAGGAAAAGAATTAGGGATTTCTTTTACTTCGCCAATCATATTGTTTTCATCTAGGCTCTTTTCGAGCTCCAATAACTTCTGATCTTTAAGCCAAGAAACCGGGTTTAGTAATGTTTGGTCACTGTCAAAAAGCGACATGAAACCATATTCCTCCGGCTTATCAGTTGAATACCTTCCTCTGTGGGTTCCATATGCAAAGAAATTAGTTAGAAATAACCCTTTCTTTGGGTTGTATTCTCTGTCTTTATCATCAAACCCCGATAGTTGGATATTGCGATTATTTCTAAGTATGTCTGAGGCTTTACCTGTTTTTTCCTGATCTGTTTTCTCAGTTATGTAGTTTCCGTTGAAAGCAAGATATGTCCCCATTAATATTAAAGACTTTCCATCTCCATTTTCTCCCAAGAAATAAATCTCCTTCGAGTCAGTAAAATCTAAATGCACATCTTCAACAGAGAAAAAGTTTGAAATACGAACGGATTTTATTAAACCACTTTCGGAAGTCTGTTCTCCTTCTATCCATGATTTAAACTGTTCTTTTGAAAGGCTTAATGCCTTATGAAAATTATTTGAAAAACATATTTCAAAGAAATCATCCTCAGTGAGGATTGTTTTTGTCAGCCGGGAAATCCTTTCAACCAGAACTTTCTTGAATAATTTTCCAACTTCAGAATTTTGAAAGATCGGGGAAAAGTCATATGGAACCTTCTCTGTACGTCTATAAACCGGTGCAGCAGCGCCAGATTCAATTAAAGCGCTTCTAATATTAGTATATTGCTTCCCACTCTCAACTTTAAATACACCTTTCATGTCTCCCGTGGAATACTTTTCGGCAAATTCTTTTACTACTTCACCATGAGTGAAAAGTGTAGAAAATAACGCAAAGAGACTTTTTTTTTTTTTTTTTTTTTGTATTTCTATCCAATAATCAGGTATTGGATCTTGTAGAGTTTTTATTCCTAGAAAAGATCTTAAAATAGGTTCGTCTATACCAGCTTCCTTTTTCTTGAATTTTTCTATTGTTTCAACATCATGAATTACTTCCATCACCTGGACAATATCATACTTCGTCCAAGACGTTTTTAATTTTGAAAAATCAACACTTATAGCCATGTTCTATATGCGTTTAGCTATTATCAAATATTCTTGTACATCTTTATTCTTGTCATCCTTTCTGCCCATAGTACTATGCTTGTAAGCAACCTCCTTTGTTTTTACCTCATAATTATTACCAAGGGTCTTTTTAGCAATGTCTAAAATTTCATAGAGGCTAATCATACCGGTATTACTATAACTTAAGATCAGATTTGAATTTTTCACTTTAATCTTCGAAAATATTTTAGTAAAGGCTGGTTTTACTTCGGTCCTCTTGCAGAAAGGAGATTGATGCCTGTCTGTTCGATACCGACCTTTATGGTCAACATCTGGATAGTCATATTTTACAAGAGTCTCGAGGGCATGATAAAACCTTGAATAGTGAACGAAAGCATAAGGTGGGTCTGCATATACCAATGAATTTGGTTCAATTTCATCTAAGCATTTAGCAAAGTCTAACGAGGTTACTTTATGATTTATATCGTTCTTATCAAGATAACTGTGCAATTGTTTGAACTTATTTATAAAGTAAGGCAGCATTTCCTTTTGTCTGTATATAAGAATATCTGTCTTAGAGGACAAGTTTGTTGCGTCTCGGTATTGAGCATAATGGCCAGTGCTCTGGGAATTATACGACATAGCAAACATTAAACTGGAGAGAATGACATAATGAACAGGTGTGTTTTTATATTCATCTGCGACTTTACGGAGAGCATCAATCCATAAGCATTGTTGGTATGACCAATATGTTCCGGAATAATATTTAATGAAAAGATGGTGGGACAAATTACCAAAATTGAAGCCCATTAAATCTTGTTGTTGTTTTTCAAGTTCTACAAACTCTTTTATCGTTTTCTTTTAAAAAAAAAAAAAAATAAACTTGGGATATTTTTTTTTGACAGCCTTTACATATTTAGATGCCTTGCCAACAATTTCATCTAAAATATCTACTGGATAATCATTCCATTCATAGTTCGATAAATACGTTTTTGCAAGTATTGCAGAGTATTCCTGAATGTCATTGGAATGCATTGGAATTAACTTACCCAA
>CALMNJ010000518.1 GCA_937868675.1 uncultured Bacteroidota bacterium
GAATCCAAAACCAAAGGGTTGAGGCTTGCCCTGAATATGATTGACCTCACCACGCTGGAAGGCAAGGACACGGATGGAAAAGTAAGGCAAATGTGCCATAAAGCCCGTCACTTGTGTGAAGATATAGCTGATTTGCCTACCGTAGCTGCCGTGTGTGTTTACCCTAACCATGTGCGCACCGCCAAGCAGGCTCTGCTGGGCAGTCCGGTTAAGGTAGCCTCGGTAGCAACAGCTTTTCCGAGCGGTAACTCTACACTGGAAGTAAAATTACAGGACACAGCATTTGCAGTAGATAGCGGCGCCGACGAGGTGGACATGGTGATTAGCCGGGGCGAATTTCTTAAAGGCAACTACTCTTTTGTGTTTGATGAGATTGCCTCCATAAAACAAGCCTGTGGCATGGCGCGACTAAAGGTTATTCTTGAGACAGGTGAACTATCCACGCTTGACAACGTGCGGCGGGCCAGCGACCTTGCCATTTCTGCCGGCGCCGATTTCATAAAAACCTCCACGGGAAAAATTCAACCAGCCGCTACCATGCCGGTAACACTGGTGATGCTTGAGGCGATTAAAGATCACTTTCTAAAAACAGGGCAAATGGTGGGCATGAAACCCGCAGGTGGTATATCAAGCGCCAAAAGCGCACTTCAGTATCTTGTTATGCTTTACGAAACACTGGGGCCGGCCTGGATGAGTAACGAGTGGTTCCGCTTTGGAGCCAGCAGCCTGGCCAACGACATCATACTGCAATTAGGCAAGGAACTAAAAGGTGTGTATTTCAGCAAAGACTATATCAGCATTGATTGAAAAAACGGATTTAATGACAAACACATTCGAATGGGCTTATGCCCCAGCCCCCGAAGCCCGCGATCACGTTAAAATTAATGACCGCTACGAGCTGTTTATAGGTGGAAAATTTGTAAGGCCACAAAGCAAAAAATA
Organism: uncultured Bacteroidota bacterium; assembly: GCA_937868675.1. Lineage (GTDB taxonomy): Bacteria > Bacteroidota > Bacteroidia > B-17B0 > Aurantibacillaceae > Aurantibacillus. Next base: position 943 of record CALMNJ010000518.1, read on the forward strand.
CTTTGCTACAATAAACCCGGGCGACGAAAAAAAACTGGCAGAGGTGGCCGAGGCCAACGAAAAGGATGTGGATAACGCTGTAAAAGCAGCGCAACAGGCTTATGAAAAAACCTGGAAAAAAATGCCGGCCCGCGAGCGCGGTAAATATATTTTCAGGATTGCGCGAATGATACAGGAGCGCGCGCGCGAACTTGCCGTGATTGAAAGTCTTGACGGAGGCAAACCTATACGCGAAAGCCGCGATTTTGATGTGCCCACTGCTGCAGCGCACTTTTTTTATTATGCAGGATGGGCCGATAAACTGGAATATGCCTTTCCCGGAAAAAAACCACAATCACTTGGCGTTGCAGGACAAATAACTCCCTGGAATTTTCCCTTATTGATGGCTTCATGGAAAATTGCCCCGGCCCTGGCCACTGGCAACACGGTGGTGCTTAAGCCAGCCGAAACAACGCCCTTAACGGCTCTGAAACTAGCTGAAATAATGCGGGACTGCGATCTGCCTCCCGGTGTGGTGAATATTGTTACCGGATTTGGCAAAACAGGCGCGGCTCTTGTAAACCATGCCCAAGTAAATAAGATTGCATTTACAGGCAGCACCGAAGTCGGAAAAATTATTCAGAAATCCGTAGCAGGTACTTCTAAAAAGCTAACGCTGGAGCTGGGCGGCAAGGCCGCAAACATTGTGTTTGATGATGCCCCAATTAACCAGGCGGTTGAAGGAATTGTAAATGGCATTTTCTTTAATCAGGGGCATGTTTGCTGCGCAGGATCCCGTTTGTTTGTTCAGGAAAATGTGGCGCAAGAGGTTATACAAAAGCTGAAAGCCCGTATGGAAACGCTGATCGTTGGGAATCCGCTTGATAAGAATACAGACATCGGTGCCATTAACAGTAAAGAGCAGCTTGAAAAAATTAATGCATACCTCAAAATCGGCTTGAATGAAGGTCTTGAAATATATCAGTCTTCATGCAACATTCCGGCACAGGGTTACTTTTGCAAGCCCACTTTGTTTTTGGGAGCCGCCCAAAGCAACCGGGTGGTGCAGGAGGAAATTTTTGGTCCGGTACTAACCGTGCAAACATTCCGCACCATTGAAGAAGTGATTGAAAAAGCCAACAATATCCCCTATGGTTTAAGCGCAGGTGTTTGGACTGATAAGGGTTCGAAAATTTTTAACCTCACCACCAAACTGAGAGCAGGCGTGGTTTGGGCCAATACATACAACAAATTTGACCCGGCATCGCCATTTGGCGGATACAAGGAAAGTGGCTTTGGAAGAGAAGGTGGATTGCACGGACTGTCCGCATATTTGAAATTTTGATTCATGAGGCCATTTTTCTTTTTTCTAGCTCTGCTCTCCGGTTTTGCGATGTCGTCTCAGGATACAATTTATTTCCTCAACAAAACGAAAGAAACCGTGAAGCTGGTTGAAATGACTTCGGAGCAGATCAAATACCGCTTTTTGGATTATCCCGATGGTCCGCTGCTGATCGTTGAAAATGCACTTATTGAGAAAGTGGTTTTAAAAAATGGAATTGTTCAGGCGCCTTTAAACAAAATTGATCGCGCCACAAATGTGAAGCAGCTTTTGGGAAAAGACTCTGACTCGCTCAACTCAGCTGAGCAGATAAGCCAGGCGCTCTTTAATAAAGGGGTTAAGGATGCCTCCAGCCACTATACCAGCAAGGGTGCTGAAAATGCCGCCACTTTAAGTACAGCTTTTTGCGCGCCCTGCGGTCTTATTGTCAGTGCGGTTTGTGCGTCAGTTCCGCCCAAAATGGAAACCCTCAATTACCCCAGCATAGAGGCGTTTAACAACCGGGCTTACGAGTTAGGTTACCGAAAAGAAGCCAACCGGATTAAAAAGAAAAGAATTTGGTCGGGATTTGGCTCTGGTCTGACCATAAACTTTTTTGCAAGCACCTTTGTTTACCTGGCCTTCCTTCGTTACCGATAAATTATGCACCCGATCGGAAATAAGTTTTTCCATCTAAAATGGTTGATCCTCCTGATCGCTATTGCCACCACATGGGTGAACCTTAATCAGGAACGCTGGCTGAGCCGGAGTGTTATTGACCATGATGTGGCGGAATATTATATCTATCTGCCTGCCGCATTTATTGAACACGATTTAAGTTTATCATTTGCAAACAAAGCCGGCTCACAAACCGAAAAGATATACTGGATTAAACAAACTTCCGAAGGTCGGAATGTTGCAAAAATGACCATGGGTACTGCTGTCAGTTATCTTCCCTTTTTTGTGCTAGCCCATGGTTATGCCTTGCTTACCGGCGGCTCTGCGTCGGGCTTTTCTGAGCCGTATCAGTTCGCTATTCAATTTTCCTCTTTGTTTTATTTTGTATTGGGCGTGTTTTTCCTATGGAAATTTATGCGGCTTTTTTTTTCCGATACAATCAACTGGCTGGCCATTTTATGCATAACATTTGGTACTAATGTTTTTTATTACCTCACAGTAGGCGCCGGACTTTCACATCCAGTTGGTTTTTTCCTTTATTCAAGCCTTCTGTTTTATGTATTTAAATGGCGCGATACTAAAGCCTTTAAACAGTCTATTCTTATTGGCCTCATCATAGGTTTCATGGCACTTGTAAGGCCAATAAATGCGCTGGCATCGGTGTTGGTATTCCTGTTGCTGTTAAACGATTTTTTCAAAAATAAATTTTCGTTAACCGGGTTTTCCGCACTTGTACGGCACTTATTTGTGATGGCTGTTTTTGCCCTGCTGGCCATGAGCCCACAGTTGGTATACTGGAAATTTGCCACGGGACATTTTTTCTTTAATTCCTACATGGAGGAAGGGTTTTATTTTTCACACCCACACCTCGCCGATGGGCTTTTCGGATTCAGAAAGGGGTGGTTTATTTACACGCCGCTTGCACTAATTGCAACCGCCGGCCTGTTTTTCAACAAAAAAGAAGGCAGGTTCTCTTCCGGATATATTTTGTTGTTTTTGTTGCTTTACGTTTACGTTTGTTCTTCGTGGTGGTGCTGGTGGTATGGTGG
>CALMNJ010000519.1 GCA_937868675.1 uncultured Bacteroidota bacterium
CAAATTCCTCAAAAATGGATATAAATCAAATTTTAACTGCCGACATACTTGATATTATTTTTGAAGGCAGAAACAAAGAGTATGGGGCATATGAGCTCAGGAAAACTTACAACAAGCGTATCATTACCGCGATTGTGGGAATGCTCGCTGTTTGTATGATTATTTTTCTAAGCACTGTGCTGGCAAAATTTGTGGCTCCTGAAAAGAAAACACAGATACTTGTTCAGGATGTGCAACTTGCCGATGTGAAGCAGGATGAGAAAAAGCCTGAGCCACCGCCACCGCCGCCACCAAAACAAGAACCTCCCAAGGTTGAGATCACTAAATTCACACCTCCTAAAATTGTAAAAGATGAGGAAGTGAAACCAGAGGAGAAACCGCCAGAGACAGAGAAACTGGAGGATACCAAAATCGGTACAATTAACCAGGAAGGTGAAAAAACAGATGTTGTTGCACCCCCTGTTGAGCAGAGTACCGGACAGGTTGAAGCCCCGAAAACACAGGAGGAAGATTACGATAAGGAATTCAAAACGGTACAGATCGAAGCTAAGTTCCCCGGTGGATCTTCTGCATGGTCTAAATACCTGGAAAGAAACCTTAATAGTAACGCACCTGTTGATAACGGAGCGCCTCCGGGCAACTATACTGTTATTGTTTCCTTTCTCGTTGACAAGAATGGCAACATTTCTGAAGTGCAAGCCCTTAATGATCCCGGTTACGGCACTTCCGAAGAAGCAGTGCGTGTAATTAAAAAAGGACCAGCCTGGACTCCAGCTGTACAGAACGGACGTAATGTAATCTATCGCCAAAAGCAGAGCATTACCTTCCAGGTTACAGAAGGATAGTATCTTCAAACTAGCTTTAAAGCTCCCGATATTCGGGAGCTTTTTTTGTATCTGACCGTTTGCAAAAAAAGTATAGGAAATTTTGTTAACCGGCTTTCCATCGCTATTTGACTTTTCTTGCGTCGCACTCTTGTACTTTTGATAAAAAATCAGCTTTAATAAATTTTAACGTAACTGACTATCCCCAATAGGCAACCTATTATCGTACTTTGGAGGCAGCCATGGGACCCGGGAATTGTTCAATAAGGCGATGGCGCACAAGTGTGCGACGCAACGAAGCCGGGTTCCGGGCTTAAGCCGGGTCTATAAAAACAGGTATTACAATGATGAAATTAACTGGTTGGGACGATACTATTGTTGCGCTTGCTACCGCGCATGGCATTGGCGCTATTGCCGTAATCAGGATAAGTGGTCCGGATGCTTTTACCATTGCCAACGCGTTGTTTCCCTCGAAGGATATTACGCAGGTTAAATCGCACACGTTGCATGTTGGCCTTTTAAAGGACGAGAGCGAGTTGCTGGATGAAGTGGTAGTAGCTGTATTCAGGGGGCCGAAAAGTTATACAGGCGAAGATGTTATTGAGATATCCTGTCATGGTTCTCCCTACGTGCAAGAGAAGATTATCCACTCGATTGTTAAGCATGGCGCGAGGCTGGCCAAGCCCGGGGAATTTACTCAGCGTGCTTTTATTAATGGCAAACTTGACCTTACACAGGCCGAAGCTGTTGCTGACCTGATAGCCAGTAATGCGGCGGCGGCACATAAGACAGCATTGCATAATATTCGTGGTGGATTCTCCAGCGTTTTAAAGGAACTGCGTGACCAGTTATTGCAGTTTTCTGCGTTGATTGAATTAGAACTTGATTTTAGCCAGGAGGATGTTGAATTCGCGGATCGTACCAGATTTTACGAACTGTTGGGGAAAATTGAAGCCATTACTACTGAATTGATTGGCTCTTTCAGGCTAGGTAATGTGATAAAAAATGGGGTAAGTGTGGCGATTGTAGGTAAGCCTAACGCCGGGAAGTCCACCTTGCTAAACAGCCTGCTGAATGAAAATCGCGCCATTGTGAGTGAGATCGCCGGGACAACAAGGGATACTATTGAGGAGGTCATTAATATTGACGGCATTTTATTCCGGCTAATTGACACGGCAGGTTTAAGAGAAAGTGCTGATGTAATTGAGACGATAGGCGTGGAGAAGAGTTTGGAGAAGTTAAAACAGGCCGATATCGTGCTTTACCTTTTTGACGTAAATACCATAGGTTCAAATGAATTGGCGGAGGCGGTTTTTGAGATTGGCAGGTTAAATGAGCACTATCTTCTCCTGGGAAACAAGGTTGACACGCTGGCATTGGAAACAGCTGAGCAAAAATTCAGCGGTAACAATATCCTGTTTATTTCGGCGAAATTGCATTTTCATATGCATTTGCTGAAGGAGCGTCTTGTTGAAAGCGTTATACGCGGCGCGGTCAATACTGAAAGCACTGTTGTGACCAATGCACGCCATTATACTTCGTTATTGGAGATTTCGAAATCCGTTGCTGATATTAAGCAGGCGATGAGCGAAAACCTTCCTGGTGACCTTATTACTCCTGATATTCGCAGGTGCCTTCACTATCTTGGGGAGATCACAGGGGAGGTGACGAATGAGGACCAGTTAGATTACATTTTCAGTAAGTTTTGTATCGGAAAGTAACTGACAAATATTTTCATTGCTGCCTGTATTCGACGTGTATTTGTGATAGCTCTTGCACATTAGTTAGATTCAAGGAAAGGAAAAGCATCATAAAGAAAATTTACTTATCAGGATTTACGCTGTCGTCTATAAAATACATATCGATTTCACCCTTGCCTTTAGCCTTAATTTTGCCACGGTAAACACAGTTGAATTTATCTTTAACCAGCGCAAAAGTAGCTCCGCTTATATTTACCCGTCCCACTTCTCCGCTACTTTCCATGCGGCTGGCAGTATTAACGGTATCTCCCCATATATCATAAGAGAATTTTTTAACGCCTACAATACCCGCCACAACCGGCCCGCTATGAACACCTATTCTTACTTCGAAAAATAATCTTCCTTCCGATGCTCTTTTGGCTTTGTGCTGCAGCATGAACTTTTGAATTTCCAAAGCTGCATTTACCACATCGCAGGCATGGGTGGTATTGGTGATTGGCAGGCCACCTGCGGCCATGTAAGAGTCGCCAATCGTTTTTATTTTTTCGACGCCGAACTTCCCCATAATGTGGTCA
>CALMNJ010000520.1 GCA_937868675.1 uncultured Bacteroidota bacterium
CAGGCGGCGCATTTATAAAACCCCTTGGAATGACTTCCGAAAAAAAAGAGCAGGAATTAATAGCCCATGAACATAAGCCCTATGCTTTTTTCTCAAAAGGAATTATTCAAAAACTAGTCCTTTGTTATCATGGCACCACCACTGTAATCGTATTCCTGCTTATCACGCTTTTATTCACTAAACCCGCTGGCAACTCCTCCTTTGTCTCAAACCTGTTAATATACCTCACCGAAGCATTTAAAACTCCTTTTTCAGGTCCAGAGCAAAAGTTTGCGTTTTCAAAGCTAACCCACACAATGGCCTCTCAGTACGATTTTTTCTCGTTTGCCCTCTTGTGTTACCTTATCACGATTGTGTTTCATGAATTCATAATCAATACCGGTACTTTTTTAGGCGCGTTTTTTAAGCCATCACGAATCATAAACGTTACCCATTCGTTATTAGCGAATGTACCTTCTCTTTTTCTGGTTATCTGGGGCATCGCCCTTATTTTATCTTATAACAGTGTATGGCGAACAATCCTGTATTTATTAAACGGACTTGCAGGCTACTATATATCAATTATTGCACTCTTTTTTTTGCAGATTCTGCTTGTTAAAAGTATTAGCAAACTACCCGAATACCAAAGCAAACCAATTCACTCTGATATCAGATCTTTGGAGTAAAAGTCCTGACGATATCCAACTCCGGAATGGGTGATTTTAATGAGCGGTAAATGTTATTGATAAAACTCCGTTATATTTGCCCGCACATAAGCTAAAATCATGAAAAAACACCTGCTCACATGCCTTGCCATTGCCGCCACAGGCATTTCGCTGGCCCAAAAACCAGCGGCAAAACCGGCGGTTGTCCCCGCTTCAAGCCCCAACAAACCGGTTTTTGTTGAAGAAATTAAGAAAACAGGCAACGAAATTGTGATTCCGTATAAGCGTTACAGGCTCGCCAACGGGCTCAATGTCATTATCCACGAAGACCACAGCGACCCCATCGTGTATGTGGACGTTACGTATCACGTTGGTAGTGCCCGCGAACAGCAGGGCCGTAGCGGGTTTGCTCACTTTTTTGAACACATGATGTTTCAGGGTTCGAAGAATGTGGCCGACGATCAGCACTTTAAAATTATTACCGAAGCCGGTGGTACCCTTAACGGTTCAACCAATACCGACCGTACCAATTATTTTGAAACCGTTCCAAGCAATCAGCTTGAAAAGATGCTTTGGCTGGAGGCCGACCGCATGGGCTTTTTGCTCGATTCGGTTACGCAACGAAAATTTGAGGTGCAACGCGCCACAGTAAAAAATGAAAGAGGCCAGCGCTACGATAATGCGCCTTATGGCGTGGTGGGAGAAAAAATAGGTGAGGCGCTTTATCCGCAGGGGCACCCCTACAGCTGGACAACCATTGGTTACATTGAAGATCTGAACCGCGTGGATGTAAATGATCTGAAGCGTTTTTACATGAGGTGGTATGGCCCAAACAATGCGGTACTTACCATTTCGGGTGATGTGAACGAAAAAGAAGCCCTTGAAATGGTTCAAAAATATTTTGGTAGCATTTCGCGTGGACCTGATGTGGCACCGCAAACTATAGCACCTGTAAAACTGGATGCCAACCGCTATATAAGCTATGAAGACAATGTAAAATTCCCGATGATCAATTTTGCATTCCCTTCGGCAAAGGCAAACACCAAAGAAGATGCCGCCCTTGATGTACTCGCGCAAACACTGGCCGGAAGCCAGGGATCACCATTTTATAAAGCTTTTATCGAAACCAAAAAAGCAGTTAGTGCAAATGTGTATCAGTATTCACGTGAACTGGCCGGACAGTTCCAGATTGTTCTGCGTGCCAATCAAGGTACACAGCTTGGCGAACTGGAAGCCGAAGTAAAAAAAGTACTCACCGAGTGGGAAAAGAAAGGTGTTACTGACGACGACCTAAATAAATTCAAAGCCCAGTTTAAAAGCGAGACATACAGCCAGCTAAGTACTGTGCAGGGTAAAGGCGCCAGCCTTGCCTCTTATTATACACTGGCAGGTAATGCCAATAATATTAAAAAGGAAATTGAGCGTTACACGATGCTCACCAAAGCGGATGTGATGAACGTTTACAACATGTATGTTAAGAATAAACCCTGTGTGGTTCTGAGTTGCCTGCCCAAAGGCAAAGGCGATCTCAGGGCAAAAACAGATAGTTGGAAAATGTATGATCGCAAGATTGAAACCGAAAGCGCTGAATACAAAAACCTGAGCTACCAGGAGCCCAAAGATAATTTTGACCGCTCGAAAACACCACAGGCCAAAACCGCAATGCCGGTACCCGTTCCTAATTTCTATACTGCCGCCCTGTCAGGCAGCATTCAAATGATAGGTGTTGCAGACAATGAAATACCTAAAGTATCCTACCTGATATCAATAAAGCTAGGCCATCGGTTTGAACCCAGAGAAAAATCCGGCCTCAGTCAGCTGCTGGCTTCCATGCTTGAACAAAGCACACAAAGCACAAGCGCAGAAGAAATTGAAAATAAACTCGACAGGCTTGGCTCTTCCATGAATATATATGCCGGCGATGAGGAAATTTCAATCAATGTGCAGTCGTTGAGCGAAAATAGTGCTGCTACCATGAAAATCGTGGAAGAAAGTCTGCTCAACCCTAAGTTTGATCAAACTGAATTTGAACTCGAAAAGAAAAAACAACTCGACGGCATCATGCAGTCTCAAACCAACGCTGCGGCGCTTGCCGACATGACCTACCGAAAACTGCTTTATGGCCAGGAAAACATCATGGGCTATCTGCCCAGCGGCAACGCCGAAACCGTGAACAACATAATGATTGATGATGTAAAAGCATATTACGACCGAATTACCAAAGGCAGAATTACGGTTGCAGTTTGTGGTAATATCACAAGCAAGGACGCACAGTCGCAACTGGCTTTTCTTGGTAAATTCAGGGATGGAATAAACATTGAAACACCCAATGAGCCAACCGAACCAATTAATAAAACACGCATTTATTTTGTTGACAAGAAAAATGCGGCCCAAAGCGAGATACGCATGGGGTACATTGCGCTTCCTTACGATGCGGATGGGGTGTTTTATAAAAACAACATCATGAACTTCAGTTTTGGTGGCGCGTTCAACAGCCGTATCAACTATCTTCTTCGTGAGGTAAAAGGCTGGACTTACGGTACACGCAGTGGTTTTTCGGGTACTCGATTTGCAGGTCCGTTCACCGTTTCGGGAGCATTTAAAGCCAACACTACCGACAGTACGCTGGTAGAACTATTCAAGGAGATGAAAAAATATGCCAGCGATGGTATTACCGACGAAGAGCTTAGCTTTACACGAAACGCCATGATGCAGAGTGATGCGCTCAAATACGAGTCACCATTCCAGAAACTTGGCTTTATTAAACGGGTACTTGATTACAGCCTTCCAAAAGATTTTGTAGCAAAACAAAGCGAGATATTGACCAAGATTGATAAAAATGAAATCAATCTGCTGGCGAAAAAGTTCCTTCCATCCGAAAAAATGATTGTGGTAGTGGTGGGCGATAAAGCCAGCCACTTTGAAAAACTGAAAAGCCTGGGCTATGAAGTGTTAGAAGTTGACAGCAATGGCAGGCCGGTGGCCCCCTGATGCTGCAACCCTGAATTTTTCCGGTTCATTTTGAAATAAGCGGCCATTGGTCGCTTATTTATTTTTGATAAGTTCTCATTGTGCAAAGTTACATATGTCCACATCCCGAATCAACGAGAGAGGGCATTACTCCTCAATCTGTTTTTTCAGATTATTCAGATAAGCTGGCAAATGAAGCAGTCGCGAACCATACCAACTGAGCATTTCGCCATCGGTAAAAATTATTTTTGTCCGGGGCAGAATGCCATTAAGTTCTTCGGCGTGTTTTTGAGCAAAAGGAAATGGCTCGCTGGAAAGGAAACAAAGCTGCGGGTCAAGTGTCCGTAGCGCTTCCTCACTCAGCTCAGGGTACCGCTGAGCATGCGCCGGAATCACCCGAAGTCCGGAATATTCAAGTACATGATGAATAAAGGTGTTCCCGGCGGCGAGCATCCACGGTTTATTCCAGATGAAATAGGCAACGGTGTATGCAGGGAGGATATTTTTTGAACGCGGAAGT
>CALMNJ010000521.1 GCA_937868675.1 uncultured Bacteroidota bacterium
TTCGGAGTAGTTTATCACATTCACGCTGTTTTATATTCATGTGCTTGCAAACACCTTTCATGTTCAGAAAATAAATAAAAGCGTTTATGGCTTCCGTTTCTTTTTTGGTGAGTAATTTTTTGCAGGCTTGTAGTTTGTGCCGGATAATAGAGCAATTAGGAATAGCTACTTTTGCCTCAGATTTTACTTTTTCTATCATCATTGGTTGAATTTTTAGATTAGCCATCTGCTAAATCAACCGTGATGAAAATTTATTTGGCACTACTAATTTAAGCCTTTTTTAAACTTAATTATTGAAAAAAGGTTTGGTAGCCAAAAAATTAACTCAGCCTACCTTACTATCATTAATTTGCGACGTATTGTTTCCGGCACCGAGCCGCTTATTATCACAAAGTATATGCCCGGTTTGTATGGGGATAATTCCAGGTGGTGCGTTTCGCTACGAACCTGACTATTAGCATAAATTACTTTGCCGGAGGCATTATAAATACTAACTGTAATCGCATCGTGAAACTCATTTTTAAATTCGAGTTTAACCTCGTCTGAAGCAGGATTAGGCTCTATAAGTAATACACCTGACTCAAGGTAATTTAGGGTTATTATTTTTATTTCTGAAAACTGTAAAGAACCGAATCGCAACTTATAATAGTTTGTTTGATTCAACGTAGGCGATTTGTCGGTGAACCTGTATGGTGTTACCGCATTACTGCTACCGCAAACTCCGGGAATTTCTCCAATTTCTTCATAATGCGTTTCATCAGTTGAGCGCCAGATGCTTATTCCGTTACAAGTGGAGCCACTGGCTACTTTCCAAAACAAAACGACTTCTTTATTATCCTGAAAAAGATAAAAATCCGCAAGCTCAACTTTTTGCGCCTTAATAACAAAACCGAGCATTAATAAAATAAGACATATTATGTTCTGGTATTGCGGTTTCATTTTACTCCTACAAACTGGTTTATCAGTTTGATAAATTCTTTGGGCGAATAATAGCCAACAGCCTTTCCAATAATTTGACCGTCTGAATTAAAAAACAATAAAGTCGGGTAAGCCGTAACTTGATATTTCTCTGCGAGTTGAGGGCCTTCGCCTTTCTCCATGTCCAAAGCAATATTCAAAAAATATTTATTGTAAAACTCACCCACTTTTTTATCCGTAAATGTCTTGTGTTTCATCATTTTGCAAGGGCCACACCAGTCTGCATAAGCGTCAAGAAATACTAATTTCTTTTCCTTTTTTGCTTTGTCCAAACACTGTTGCCAGGTTCCCGAAAAGAAAATAATTCCTGTTTCGGGTTTTGTCTGCATAGGCTTGCCCTTTGCACCATGAAGTACCGAAAATGCCGCAATCAGAATAATTGTCCTGACTATTCTCATGTTGATTTGGTAACCAGTTTAAAGGTTAAACGATTGTTGTATTGCAGGAGGTTTACCTCAGCGCAATGGCTCAAATAGGTAAACTCAAAGTGTTCATTAATATTAAAAGGGGTTCCGGCGGTTTGCTTGAAAATCCCTTTGCATTCAAGCCTCCCGTCTGGGCTAAACCTGTTTATCATAAAACCGGTTCCCTGGGCTTCTATTTGAAACCACGACCCGCAACCCTCGCCGGAAAGCCAGTGTACATTACCGCTAAGTGATACCGGAATCTCTGGCTGAGTTAATACCTCAACTCTTTTCATGTGCAAGTTTGTACTTTAACCAATTAATTTTGAAATTTCCTCTTATAGAAAACGTTGAGGCAGTATCTACCAACGAAACCACAAAATAATTATCCAGCGCAGTAACGTTGCCAATTGGAGTGGGCGTGAGTGTTTTGGGAGCAGTTAATAGCAATTTGTGAAGAAAGGAGGGTTTACCCGCCAGCAGCACCTTATTGACAAATCTTGAACAGTTGGTTCCTTGTGGAAGGAAAGGGCCATACCGGATTGGCGAGGCTTGCTGCAACTGAATGGCTTTATGCAGAGCTGTATTATAGTTTAATTTACAATAGGCTGCGTGCAAACTGCCCGTTCCATGACAGGAAGTGTTGTATAACAATTCCAAAACTATTTCTTTGAAATTCTCAAGCCCGCCATCTGAATTAATTTTGGCCTTGGTTTTAATTTCGAGTTCGTGGTCGGTAAACGCACTTCTTACTCTGCCGTGTTGCGCGGGGCTGTGGTAACGTCCAAAATCAAAATAATGACAGTTTCCGTTTTTGGGATTTATGAGAACGATTGCCGAATGGCCTACCTTGTAATAGTTGTTTTTATTAATTCCAAACCAGCGCAAGGGCTTGTCGTACCATGCCCCGGCCTGCTTACAAAGCGTTTGCGGCCAGGCTAATGCTATGCCTATCCCCCTCATGCACTTAATTTAGTGGTTGTATTAAGAAGGTTTACTGAATGATGCTTGTTGGTTTGCACGTCGGTATAATCAAAACGTTCTTCATCATGGCACACCCTAATTTGAGAAATACTTACTGTTTTAACCCCGTTTGCGTTTTCCATCAGCAGGTCGGCATCTGCGGCAAGGCCATGCTTTTTTGCATGAAAGTGATAAATTAATCTATCGCCAAAATCCTTGTACTTTTCTATCCAGTTTTTAAATAGCTGTTTTCTTGATTCTCTTACCGTTTGCTGGTAAAGCGTGGCCGAAGACCAGATGTAGCTTGTTTCGGGGCAAAGTTTTTTTATGTGCTTAATTGTTCCATCCCAACGCAGTCCGTAAAAAACACATTTAAACGCTGCCTTATAATCCAGCATCAATAGGGTAAATGGTTCAATGTTGTGAAGCGACACTTTTTCTAAAAACTGAGGGATTTGATTAAATTCAAAAAATTCGAGTAATAGTTTTCCCCTGCTTTTTTCGTAATTGCGATTACTTCGGTGTGCCTCAAATGCTCCGTTTAGCAAGCAAGCTGCTTTACCATCCCTGCTTGCAGCTATCCATGTTCCGCCAGCTTTTAAATCTTTCGGATAAATTACTTCACCTTGAGGATGTATGTGTGCTTGAGGAAAATCTGTGAGGCGTTCGGGTTTTTCATCTCTACTTGATGTGAGGCAAAAACCGCCTGGCATTGGTATATAGGTTACTGTACACATATTTTTTGTTGGTATCGGATTGTTGAAGGAGCATAACCAAAATCAGGTTTAACCAAACCAATAAGTTGCATATCCAAAATGGCTACTTTAATGAGGGCCTGATGGTGTATGCTATGCTCAAGGTTATAGGCCAGTTCACGATAAAAACTACTGGGTATTTGTGTTGCTTGCTCGGTTTCATTTAAACCAAAGTTGGCAACAAAGCTGATTGCAAAATCGTTATTAACAGTTTTAATTTCGGCCATTATTGAATCTATTTCGGTAACAGCTGCCTGCAAATCAGCTTCCAATTGCCAATCTCTTTTCCTGGCATCGTAATTAACCTGTTTGCTGTGGCGGGCTATTAAAAGGCATTGATAAAACTCTACAATGTGCCGGATATGCTGACCAATGGAAGAACCATTCAGCAAATCTAGCTTTTTTGTGTAGTGTTCGGTGCTTAAACCCTTCAACAGCTCACGCAAATCCAGCAAATTATCAAGAATGTTTTTTATCACGCCCTTTATTTAGAAAATATATAATCCTTCGCCGAAGCTGCGCCATGACAGCCACCGCACATACCGCCCATCAAACTTGCTCCCCGCATTGGGTTGCCCTGAGCGTCTTTGGCAATTTTACCATTGGGGCTTAACATAAAAAATTCCCAATCGCCAACACTGGAATTAAAATTATTGCCCCGCTTAACCATTGCGGTTAGTTCATTTACTGTTCCCGCAGGGTTGGTGCCGTGTTTCACAATAATTGTTCCAATCGGGTATTTGCCGTTAACCGGATTTTGTCCGTCTTTGAAGTGTATTCTGCGGGTAACAGACGTATCGTTGCCAACGTGCGCGGTGCCCAAAGATGGACTTGGGCCTTTTTTAGTAGCCTGTACTGTCCAGGTCATAAAGTTTACAAAGGTGGTGCTATCGGCAATAAATTCCTGGGCTACGGGTGTTGGCGTGGGTGTTGGTTCAGGGTCGGTAGCCTTTTCTTTTTTGCACGAAAAGGTTAATGCGGTAATTAACGCAAGGGAACTGCTAATGATAATAAAACGTTTTTTCATTTTAAGA